>JAGYLT010000382.1 GCA_018400545.1 Bacteroidales bacterium | reverse complement strand
AACAATGAGGAGAAAAACTTATGCCGCTTCATCCTGCCATCCAGCCGGGAGATCACAAATAAAATTCTTGGAATCCCGTGTCCGGATGGATCCTTTATCAAATACCGCACAAGCACCACGGCAATGGCGATGCCAATACCGGGATAAAGCACATACCAAATATTTTGGGATGAGATGCTAAAAAAGCCGGTGAGCTCATTCTTGATATAAAACACAAAACTTTTAAGGAGGTAAGCTGAAAGGCCGGCGCCAAGACCGATGACCATACTCAGTATAATCACAAAATATTTGTCGGGCAGATTCCGGACCCGCCAGATTAAAAACCTCCCGATGGTTCTTCTCAGATTCACGCTGTGAAAATAATTAAAATTATTTGTGCAGCAAATATTATCCCGATTCCCTCAACAGTTAAACTTAAGCAGTGAAGTAACCTGAATAATGTATTATGAGGTTTTTGTCCCGGTTATCAAATATGAAAATTCTTTGAATATTTACCGGATTTATCGACTTTTTTCTACTTTTGCTTCCGAATGGAGGTTAAATGGAAGTAACGTATTAATCAAGTTACCAGCTTATTAATATTTTCCTGCCTTTTGGTCTCAGCAGTTTAGTTACAATTTTATTAAATCTTACTTTGTTATTATGAAAATTTTTGTTGCAAACCTGAATTTCAATCTTCAGGAAGACACTTTAAAGGAAATTTTTGAAGCCCACGGGCAGGTTGATTCCGCAAGGATTATCACAGACCGCAACACAGGTCGCTCAAAGGGCTTTGGTTTTATTGAAATGCCCAACGACGATGAAGCAAACAGTGCCATCGAGGCATTGAACAACACTGAGGTAGAAGGCAGAAACCTGGTTGTGAAAGAATCGGAAGAAAAGCCTCAGCGCCCAAGGTTCACAAACCGCAGGCCATACGACCGGGACGACAGGTATTAATTTCCTGGTAGTTTTTTTAAAACTTTAATGGTTAACGGCCTTGTTTTTAAAAGCAAGGCCGTTTTGTTTTGATGGTTTTTCGAAATCTTGTTTGCTAAAAATCTGACCTTAAAAATTCCGGTGCTTTACGGTGTTGTGTTCCCTGCTCATAAGCATAAGCAATTTCGATGAGTACGGGTTCACTCCAGGCCCTTCCAAAGAATGAAATACCCACCGGCAAACCCTCCACAAAACCCATCGGCACCGTGATGTTGGGATATCCGGCGTGGGCTGCGGGCGAACTGCTACTCAGCAAAAAGTGATCGCCCATTACGTGATCGGTTTTCCATGCGGGCGAACCTGTGGGGGCGATGATGGCATCCAGATTGTTTTCATCCATCACCCGGTCGATACCATTTTCCCGGCTCCCGGCGAGCATTTTGGAAAGCGCATCTTTATACTCCTGCGAATCTAATCCTCCCTTTTGGTTGGCCATTACCAAATAAACCTGGTTATAAAACTCCATCTCAACAGGATCGGAATTATTAAACGCAATCAGTTCCTCCAGGCTTTTCACCGGCGCATCCTGACCAAGTGATTCAAAATATTTATTCAGGCCATCCTTATACTCGAAGAGCATCACTTCAAAAGAATTTGTGCCAACCTCCGGATCTGTAATTTTATCCATTTCAACAACTTCCGCACCTTGCGCTTTGAGGAAATCCACAGCTTTTTCGAAAAGCGAATCCACTTTATAGCTCTTGCCGAGTGGCTGCTTGAAAATTCCGAGACGCTTTCCGGAAATACCATCCCTATTCAAAAACCGGATATAATCTTTATGGCCGTTTTCCCGGCTGGCCAGCGTTTTCACGTCATTTTCATCCACGCCGGTCATTGCACCGAGGCAAATCACGGCATCTTCCACAGTTCTTGCCATGGGGCCGGGCGTGTCCTGGGTAAACGAGATGGGAATAATACCCGACCGGCTGAGCAATCCCACGGTAGGCTTAATCCCCACAATGCCATTCGCCGTTGAGGGGCAAACGATGGATCCGTTGGTTTCGGTGCCGATGGCGATCATGGTGAGGTTTGCCGAAACGGCCACCCCTGAACCCGAACTCGAGCCGCATGGATTTCGGGTGATGTCGTAAGGATTTTTGGTTTGGCCTCCTACCCCACTCCATCCGCTGGAAGAAGGCTCTCCCCGGAAATTGGCCCATTCGCTCAGGTTGGCCTTCCCCAAAATCACCGCGCCGGCTTCGCGCAGCTTTTCAGCGATGTAGCTGTCCTGCAATGGGAAGGAATTTTGCAAAGCTCTTGATCCGGCAGTGTTGGGCATTTTGTCATGGGTATCTATGTTGTCTTTTAACAGAACCGGAACACCATGCATCGGGCCGCGCACTCTACCGGCCTGCAATTCCCGGTCAAGTTCCCCGGCGATTTTGATTGCATCAGGATTTACGATGATCACCGAATTAAGCTGGGGCCCGCTATTGTCAATCCTTTCAATCCGGTTAATGTAAGCTTCCACAACCTGTTTTATTGTAAAATCCCCTTCATCATACCCAGCGCGCAGTTGCGGGATGGTGATTTCGAGAAACGGAAAATCATTGTAATCAGGTTCCTGCTGCTGATTTTGTGTTCTTGTGCAGGTGGTCAGGATAAGAAAAATTAAAGAAATAAAAAAGAATACTTTGAAGTGTCCACTGATAAACATTTTCATCTGGTAGTAAAATTTAGTATGTGATTAAAAAAATAAAACCATAAACCGGCAAATTGAATCCA
>JAGYLT010000381.1 GCA_018400545.1 Bacteroidales bacterium | reverse complement strand
ATATCGATGGATGCCGCAAAAAAGAAGCCGCTGAAATCCATTGCCGAACAGGCCAAAGCGGATGGTTTTAAAATTGGCATCATCAGCAGTGTGAGCATCGACCATGCCACTCCGGCTGTTTTTTATGCGCATCAACCTGAGCGCGGCATGTACCACGAAATTGCACTCGATCTGCCTGAGAGCAACTTTGATTTCTTTGGCGGCGGTGGCTTTAAAGATCCATTTGGGGGTGAAGACGGGACTTCAGTTTACGACCAAATGGCGGAAAAAGGATATACCATATCCTGGACAAAGGAATCATTCGACAAGCTGAAAAAAGGAGATCAGAAAGTGATGGCCGCCGGGAGTATTCTGGAATCTTCAGGAGCGCTGCGCTACGCTATCGACCAGACGGAAGAGGATATTCCGCTGGAAGACTTTGTGGGAAAAGCCATCGAATTGCTGGATAATGAAAACGGATTTTTCATCATGTGCGAAGAGGGAAAAATCGACTGGGCATCGCATGAAAATGATGGCAAAACCGTAATCGAAAATGTGATCTCGCTGTCAAAATCTGTGGATGAAGCCATGGAGTTTTACCGGGAGCATCCCGATGAAACCCTCATCATTGTTACAGCTGATCATGAAACCGGCGGTATGACGCTGGGGCATGCATCTTCGAAATACGATACCGATTATACCCACCTGGCTGTGCAGGACATCTCCGCACAAAGTTTTACCCTCCTCGCCGATTCGCTGTTTAGTATTGCAGCCAATCAGAACCTGGGATTTGCCATGCAGCTTGTTGAGGATTATTTTGGGCTTGCCGGAACAATGGGTCTGCAGCTCAACGATTATGAAAAAGGAATGCTTGAGGAAGCTTACTTTGTTTCGACAGGTGAACTCGATATGGACAACAATGAAGCATATGTGAAGTATGGTGGCTATTATCCGCTTGCTGCAACAGCGATCCACATTCTCAACAGCAAAGCCGGTCTGGCCTGGACTACATGGTCGCACACCGGGGTGCCTGTTCCGGTTTATGCTATTGGCGCAGGCGCGGAGCTGTTTGACGGGAATTACGACAACACCGATATCCCAAAAAAAATCGCAAAAGCGATGGGCATTAAATTTTAAAAATCATCAATCAAAACTGAATTAATCGAAAGAGATATGAAAACAAGAATTGAACATGACACCATGGGAACCGTGGAAGTTCCCGCTGACAAGTACTGGGGAGCACAAACACAGCGCTCAAAAGACAACTTTAAAATCGGAGACCCGGGATCGATGCCGAGGGAAATCATCCAGGCTTTTGGAGTGCTGAAGAAAGCCGCAGCACTTACAAACAATGAACTGGGTGTTTTAACCGATGACAAATGCAAATTGATTGTGCAGGCCTGCGATGAAGTGATCGATGGAAAGCTCGACGATAACTTTCCGTTGGTGATCTGGCAAACTGGTTCGGGCACACAATCCAACATGAACATGAACGAAGTAGTGGCCAACCGTGCGCATGTGATCCACGGCGGCACACTTGATGATAAGGAAAAATTTGTCCATCCCAATGATGATGTAAACAAATCACAATCATCCAACGACACCTTTCCCACGGCTATGAGTATTGCCAGTTACAAAATGATCGTGGAAACCACCATTCCGGGGGTTGAACTTCTGCGGGATACCCTCGCAAAAAAAGCCGACGATTTCAGGAAGGTGGTAAAAACCGGGCGTACCCACCTGATGGACGCTACCCCGCTTACCCTTGGCGATGAGTTTTCGGGATACGTGGCCCAACTCAATCATGGCCTGAAAGCACTAAAAGCAACGCTTCCCCATCTGGCAGAACTGGCCCTGGGCGGAACGGCAGTTGGAACCGGACTGAATACCCCAAAAGGATATGCAAAACTGGTTGCTGAAAAAATTGCAAAAATCAGCGGGCATCCATTTGTAACGGCACCCAACAAATTTGAATCGCTGTCGGCACACGATGCCATGGTGGAAACTTCAGGTGCGTTGAAAACACTGGCCGTAAGCCTGATGCATATCGCCAATAACACCAGGTTGCTGGCTTCAGGCCCGCGATGCGGGTATTCGGAGATTGTACTGCCGGCCAATGAGCCCGGGTCTTCCATTATGCCGGGAAAAGTGAACCCCACACAAAATGAAGCTTTAACAATGGTTTGCGCACAGGTGATTGGTAATGATATGGCCATTGCTGTTTCCGGAACCCACGGACAGTTTCAGTTGAATGTGTTCAAACCGGTGATGGTTGCAAATCTGCTGCAATCGGCAAGGCTGCTGGGTGATGCGTGCGTTTCGTTTAACGACAAATGTGCCGTTGGCATCGAACCACATCATGACAACATCAAAAACAACCTTGAAAATTCACTGATGCTGGTTACGGCCCTCAACACACACATCGGCTATGAGAACGCTGCTAAAATTGCCAAAAAGGCACATGCCGAAGGTTTAACCCTGCGGGAGTCAGCACTGGAACTGGGGCTGCTCACCGAAGAGCAATTCGATGAATGGGTGGATCCATCTAAAATGATCGGGCATTTGTAAGCAAGGATTTGATTCAAAAAAATAAAAGCCATCATGTTTTAAAACATGGTGGCTTTATTGATTAATGTATTATGATTCACATATTGTAAGATACAGCCGAATTTGGCGATTCTACAACAATCCTTTTCATTATGTGATCACCAATAACTAAATAACTAAATAACAAATAA
>JAGYLT010000380.1 GCA_018400545.1 Bacteroidales bacterium | reverse complement strand
TCCGACCACTCAGTAAACCTTGAAGATGCCGTTTATTTTTCAGAGGTCATCAGCGAATTTGGTGTTCAGAAAATTAACAGACTGGTTCCCGTAAACAACGACCCTAAACTGTTGCGCACCTTTCAGTTTTTTGTTGAAGACCACAGTTCCCTCGAAGCTATGATAGAAAAGCTTGAACAGATGCCTGAAATAGAATATGCCGAGAAAGTACCGATGTACTATGTTGATTATCAACCCAACGACCCGCTCTACAATCTCATCAGCGGTGTGAACAACTGGAACTGGCATTTGGATGTAATTCAGGCCGAGCAGGCATGGGACATCACCCAGGGCAGCCCCGACATTCATGTAGCTATTGTTGACAATGCTGTTTGGGTTGATCACCCCGATTTGGCTGATAAAATCGTTGCCCAGTGGGATTCCTATTACAATCAGCCCAGTGCCAACCCGCCAAGTAGCGGTAACCCAAGCGACTGGTCGCATGGAACGCACACTTCCGGGCTTGTTGCAGCGCATACAGATAATGATATCGGCGTAGCAGGAATTGGTTTCAACACCGGACTAATCGGGATTAAAGCATCCAATAACAACAACGCCAATGGCATATACGGTTATGGTGGAGTAAGCTGGGCTCTGAACAATGGCGCTCACATCGTTAGCATGTCGTATGGTGGAGCTGGTTATTCTCAAACAGACCAAAACCTTTTCAATGCCGGCCACAACATGGGAGTTGTATTTTTTGGCTCGGCCGGAAACGACAACTCGGCAGCACTGCGCTATCCTGCCAGCTACGAACATGTCATTTCGGTAGCCTCAACCGATGAGAACGACGGCAAATCATGGTTCTCAAGTTATGGTACCGCTGTGGATATTTCATCACCGGGCGGATCAGGTACACAAGGCCCCGATGGTGTTTTAAGCACAACCTTTTCAAGCACCTCACTCGGAAACTATGATTACTTCTTCGGTACTTCGATGGCCTGCCCTGTGGCTGCCGGACTTGGTGCCCTTGTTCTCTCCATTAATCCTGAGCTCTCACCCGAGCAGGTGGAAGAAATTCTGAAAAATACTTCTGATGATATTGAAGCACAAAATCCGAATTACATCGGCCAGTTAGGTGCCGGACGCATCAACGCTTATGAGGCTGTTAAAGCTGTACCTTTCGAGCCACAACCTGATTTTATGCTGGATGTAGCACTTTTTACTCCCGGCACCACAGTTCAGTTCCAGGATCTTTCTGCCGGCATTCCCGATACTTATGCATGGGTTTTCGAAGGTGGAACACCGGCTTCTTCAACCAGCCCAAATCCTGAAGTAACCTATGAAACCGAAGGTGTATTTAATGTGACCTTGCAGGTTACCAATGAATTTGGAAACAATCTTATCACAAAAGAGGGCTATGTAACAGTTTCTGCAACACCCGCACCGTGGATTGTAGTATCTGCCGATACGCTGACTGCCTGTATCCAGGAACCCGTATTATTTACCGACGAATCACTCTATGAGCCCACAGCGTGGCAATGGAGTTTCGAACCCGACACTTACGAATTTATCGACGGAACAAACGCCAACTCGCAAAACCCGGTGGTAATTTTTAACAGCCCGGGTACTTATACCCTGTATATGGAAGTAACCAACGATAACGGCACTTCCAATAAATCATTCGAAGATATGATAGAAGTAAAAGGAATGGTGTTGCCCTATGAAGATGATTTTGAAATGGGTTATGCCATGAGCCTTGAATTGGAATCGGGTGAAAAATCAACCATAAAGATTGATTCGAGAGCCGCCAACGACAGCGAATACGGAATACATTTTACAGGTTTTAACAATACAGCAGGATGGACCGGCGGCCCATTCAACACAACTGCAGAGCAGGCGTGGAACGTGAATACCGACTTCCACTCAGCAGCCTATGTTTGCAACGTGGATGCCACTGAATTTGACGGTGTTTATCTGCACCTCGACCTGAAACAAACTTTTAGCATGGGCACCACACTCAGCTGGTTCAGAGTGCTGATCAACGACACCATTCAGGTGCCGGATGTTGAAGGAAATATAAACTTCAATCCTGAATCAAATGAAGACCCGTTTGTAACGCGTCTTTTCAATCTCCAACCTTGGGCCGGCGAACATTTCACCATCAAACTGCAGGCTTGTACACGCCTTTATGATCAGTTTTTAAACGAAGGCGATAATGTATTTGTTGACAACGTGAAAATACTTGGAAGCCTTGTAGGTGTTGATGAACAGGTGGAGATTCCTTTCGATCAGGTGACACTTTATCCAAACCCTGCTTCTACAATGCTGAATATTCAGTACGAAAGCAATAAGGCCTCTGATCTTCTTGTAACCATGACATCTGCTGCCGGGCAAGCGGTTTATCAAACTACGCAAAAAGCCGGCGCGGGTACAACAATGATTCCTGTGCAGGTAGGCAAACTGCCGAAAGGTGTTTACGTTGTTTCCATCAGAAGCAACAATGGTACATCATCACATAAAGTAGTGATAGAATAAGCGCATTTTATCGTCAAAATAATTTTTTTGTGCAGGTGGTCTGTTTTGGAATGGGCCACCTGTTTTTTTATAAATATGAAAGTAGTAAACATTGTACCCGGATTTGGCGGCACTTTTTATTGCGGCAACTGCCTTCGCGACAGCGGTATGACGGAAGCATTGCAAAAATTGGGAGCCGAAGCACACACACTCCCGATCTATTTGCCCC
>JAGYLT010000038.1 GCA_018400545.1 Bacteroidales bacterium | reverse complement strand
TTTCATAGCTTTTCTCACCGGGTCAAGCACATAAATAGCCATCAGGCCCCGCTCCTGAAGCCCTGAATATACGCGCTGAGTAAAGTTTTGATAAGCCTCCATATTAATGGGAACGATCACAGCATAGCCACCCAGGTTCAGCCTGGATGTTTGCATGAGCCTATCATAAAATACATCGTCAGGCATTTTGTTTCCGTGTAAAATGATGCTGCCTGGACCGTCAGGATATTGCTTCCCGAGATCCTGAACTCCGGCCGGCTTATTGTCATGGCAGGATAGAAAGCCAATCAAAATGATGGCAATAAAAAAAAATCTCATGCTTTTGAAAAGAGGCATATTCGGTCGAAATGATTTCGATATGGTTTTAAAATGCATTTTTTTCACCTATCAATAAATTAATCAAAGTAAGGAATATAATTTTGATATCCATCCACAAAGTCCAGTTTTCAATATACCGGATGTCCATACTCACACGGTTTTTAAGCTGATTTTGATTGAAGATACCGCCACGGAAGCCATTTACCTGTGCCAAGCCGGTAAGTCCGGGTTTAACAATATGCCTGACCATGAACTGATTCAACACTTTACGGTATTCACTGGTATGCTTCAACATATGCGGCCTGGGTCCCACAAGCGACATCTGTCCCGCCAGGATATTGATAAACTGGGGCAATTCATCTATACTCGAAGCCCTTAGAAACCTGCCC
This sequence comes from Bacteroidales bacterium, assembly GCA_018400545.1. The sequence continues at coordinate 11,489 of JAGYLT010000038.1, read as the reverse complement.
AGAGGTGTTGTTCGCTGATCCTCCCTTGTAGCTGTCTGCAGGTCAGCATGAGCGTTATCATGCATCGACTTAAATTTATAACACCTAAAAACCTTATTGTTCAACCCGTTGCGTTCCTGTACAAAAAACACACCCTGCCTGTAAAAAACCCGGTTGATGAGCCACAACAAGGGCGTTAGCCACGACAAAATACCAATGATAACAAAAACGGACATGAAAATATCAAAAAAACGTTTGATCCATCTGTTCGGAATTTTATTGAGCGGGCTTCGCTGAAGTTCCAGCACCGGCACATTTCCGAAATTCAGCACAGAAACATTCATCATCATGAACATGGACAGGTCGGGAACAAGATGTATGTTGGTTGATTGGTTATTTATCGTTTCGATCAGATCAATTTTAGTTTTTTCAGGGATAACATTCAGCAGTAAAAACATTTCATCCACCCTGTGGGTTTCAAGATAGGGCTTTAATTCATTGTAATCTCCCAGAACAGGCACACCCGAGGGTTTTCTGTCAGTGAAGTATCCCAGAAAGCTATAATCCGACCAGATATCATTTTCCAGAAAAGACTGGAGTTCACCGGCAAAATCATTATATCCGACTATAATGGCATTTTTCCGGTGATTCAACCTGCGAAAGAAAAACGGAAGAAAAAATCGCATACCGGAGTGCACTATCATTACTATTGCTGCAAATAACAAAAAGTAATACTTTACGGCATCCCTTTCAAGATAGTTAAAGCTGACAAACTGAAAATAAAGCAGGTAGAAAAAGAAAAACAAAACGATGGCAATAAAATTACTGATCAGCATCTGCTGAAGTTTTTTATGCCTGATGTGCTGGTAGATTTTTAATGCCTTTGCAATTATTATCCATAGTAGGTTGACATATAAAGCAAGTCCAATGAACTCAGGTGAGAGTGCCTCGCGTTGGAATCCGTAAAACACTAAATGAGAAATTGTAAAGCAGTTGTTTAATACAAGCAAATCAATTGCCAGCAGCGCATTCGAAACAATTCCCTGGTATCTGTTTTTCATTCTGGTATATAAACCTTTAATTATTATGTCTGTTTGTAATTTAATATTTGTACTTAAAAGTCTTACCCCGGCTGGTATCTAATCAATAATGCAAATCGACTTTATTTCAGTAGCTAACAAGCAAACGTATTTAAAATAGCAGAATAAGGTTTGTAAAATTTGAGAAAATATTTAACCTTTTTTTTATGCGTTTAGACGTAACCAGAAAAAAATGATAATGATTATGCCACATTTCCCGGAATTGAGATTGGTATAAAATCGAAAGCCAACGACTTCTTTTTCCTGATTGTTGTATCAAAAATCCTTGCGGCGAGGCTGAAGATTTTTAGAATTAACCCCGATGAATAAGTAATCAACCTGATAATCCACCGGGTGTCTTGTCCGCTAAAATCTAATTGTTTAGTTTTGTCCATGTTATTATAATTTTTAAAGTTCCGGGAGCAAAGGTAACTCTGCCCTCGGAACTTTTCCAATTACAAACATAGGGGCTATAGTAACTTCCGACTCAGATTCTGTCATTTTTTGGCAGAAGTTGAGTTGGAAGTTACTTTTGCAAAATTTATAAATCATTATGATACAAGTAGTAAAATCAACAAATTCAGGAATTCAAATTTTCATAAAACATCATCATAAATTTTGCCTGACAACTTGGATAAGCCAAAACATGATACATGCTTTTAAAGGTATCCCCCTTTTTGGTTTTGGCTTGCCCAAGTTGGGTTATGTCGAAGGCAGTTTAAATGATCAGGTGGTATATACCGAATTAAACAGCACATATTCTGTGGTCAGGTCAGTGCCCCAGCCTTTTAAACTCGTTTTCCCGTTATTCAGGTTTAGTTTGATACGCAGGTGCGATTCGCGGAGCAGCTTTTTCATATAGTGATTATCATAACTCAGGGGCTGGCCTTTTTCAAGCACTTTCACAATTTTTTTATCTGAACCCAGGAACAGGTCGGTTTTCAGGTAATCGAACGGAACGCCGGCATTCCCTGCTGCACCTATGATACGCCCCCAGTTCGGGTCGCGGCCATACATGGCAGTTTTCACCAGCACCGAGTCCGACATCGACCGAATAATTGCCCTGGCATAATCGCGGTCAGGTGCGCCGGTAACTTCATATTCGATAAATTTGCTGGCTCCTTCACCATCCGAAACAATCTGTTGGGCAAGGTGAATCATTAGCTCTTCAAGATTTTCCCGAAACACCTTGTAATCTTTACTGCGCCGGCTTTTTATGGGATCATTTTTAGCCAGGCCGTTAGCCATCACCACCACCATATCATTGGTTGAGGTATCCCCGTCAACGGTAATCATGTTAAACGATTTGTCCACGGCTTCTTTCACTGTTTGTTGCAGCAGCTTCGGATCGATGGCCACATCGGTTACGATAAACGAAAGCATGGTAGCCATGTCGGGATGGATCATCCCCGAACCTTTGGCAATCCCGGCAAGGTTTACCTCGTATCCGTCGATTTCAAATTCCACAAAGCCTTCCTTGGCAAAGGTGTCGGTGGTAAGGATGGCGTTGGCTGCAAAAGATCCGGCATTTGAGCGATCGGACAGCTTCTTCACATTTTCACGAATTCCTTCCACAATTTCATCGGTCGGGAAGGGTTCTCCGATTACTCCCGTGGATGAAACGATGACCAGCTCTTTGTCGATCCCCAATTCTTCGGCCATAGTTTCAGCCATGGCATGAGCTCCCTGCATACCCTGCTCTCCGGTAGCTGCATTGGCATTTCCGGCGTTAATTACAATGGCTTGTGCCCTGCCGTCTTTTATGTGTTTTTTTGAAAGGATAACCGGAGCGGCAACCACCTGATTCTGTGTGAACACTGCAGCAGCACTGGCCGGTACCTCCGAAAAAATAATGGCCAGATCGCGGCGGAGCGATTTCACGCCGATGTGGGCCCCCCAGCATGTAATTCCTCTAACGTTGGTAATATTCTTAATCATTGTTTAATTATTTTTCTTGTTTTTCATTTGTGATTTTTCAATTAAGGATTGAGTGGATAATGTTCCAATCCTGTACTTTCTTCAATGCCAAACATCAGGTTCATATTTTGAACAGCCTGCCCCGCAGCACCTTTCACCAAATTGTCAATCACACTAATCACAATGATCATATTGGTGCGCTCATCGTAAACCGGAAAAATGTCGCAATAATTTGTACCGCGAACATCTTTAATGGTGGGCGCCTGGCTTCTTAGCCGCACAAATGGTGCATCATCATAAAACGCTTTAAATATTTCATTAAGCTTTGTCTCATCCATGGGTTTGACCGGCCGGGCATAAACGGTTGTAAGAATACCGCGGTCAACCGGCAGCAGATGTGGCGTAAACTGGACGGTAGTATTCTTGTCGCCAACACGGTCAAGCGTTTCCTGAATTTCGATGGTGTGGCGATGTTGCTTCAGGCCGTAGGCTTTGAAATTATCATTTACATTGGAATACATATTCACCGGTTTGGCTTTTATTCCGGCTCCTGTAACCCCTGATTTTGAATCGATCACCAGCGGGCTGGTTTCCACCAATTCCTGCCGGATAAGTGGCGCAAGAGCCAGAATTGCACTGGTGGGATAGCACCCCGGATTGGCAACCAGCCTGGCTTTACGGATTTCATCGGCATACAGTTCCGGACTGCCAAAAACGGCCTCGTCGATGGCTTCGGGATAAGTATGTGATTTTTTGTACCAATCTTCGTAAACGGCTTTCGATCCCAGCCTGAAATCCCCCGAAAGGTCCACGACCTTCCAGGGTTTTTCCCGGAATTTTTTCACGTATTCCATGGAGACGCCATGCGGCAGCGCCAGAAAAACCAGGTCAAGTTCCATATCATCGATTTGTTCGACAGATAAAAGTTTCTGATCAGAAAGCCCTTCCAAATGCGGGTGCACATCCGAAAATCGTTCGCCCGCTCTGCTTTCGGAGGTGATTACAGAAATTTCTACCTGTGGGTGATGGGTTAATATCCGCACCAGTTCTGAGCCTGTAAACCCGGTAGCTCCTATGATTCCTATTTTTTTTCTATGCTTCATCTTCAAGTTCTTTTAATGATTCTTTCAACACTTTCATAACTTTTTTCAGATCACCAAAGCTGATGTTCAGCGGAGGAACAAGACGCAGGACTGTCCTGGCCGTGGCATTGGCCAACACACCTTTCTCTAACATTTTTTGCACCAGCGGTTTGGTTTCAAAAGTAAAATCAATGCCTATCATCAGCCCTTTACCGCGAACTTCCCGGATATCAGACCGTTCCAAGGAGCATATCTCCTCCATCAGCCATTTACCCTTTTCGTTGGCCTGCCTCATGATATCTTCTATTTCGATGGCCCTGATGGTGGCCAGCGAGGCAGCACATGCCAGCGGATTTCCTCCGAAAGTGGTTCCGTGATCTCCGTAATCTATGGCAGAACTTACCTTTTCATTGGATAAAATTGCTCCGATGGGAACACCTCCTCCAAGTGCTTTGGCGAGGGTCATGACATCGGGTTGCACACCGGTGTGATCTTTGGCAAACATTTTCCCGGTGCGCCCCATTCCGCACTGTATTTCGTCAAATATCAACGTGATCTTTTGCTCATCGCAAAATTTACGCAGTTCTTTAAGGAAGGATTCTTCAGCCACATTGATGCCGCCCTCGCCCTGGATAGGCTCAACAATGATTGCTGCAGTATCTCCGTCGGCAACATGTTCTACATGTTCCATATCGTTAAAACGAGCTTGTTTGAAACCTTCCGGAATGGGTTCGAAACCCTTTTGCATTTCCTTTTTACCGGTAGCAATGGTAGCCAGCGTCCGACCGTGAAAGCTACCTTCAAAAGAAATGATATTTCCTCCCCTGCCGATGCTGTGTGCATATTTCCTTGCAATTTTGATGGCTCCCTCCACGGCCTCGGCGCCGCTGTTGGAGAAAAACACACGGTCCAGCCCGGAAAGTTCCACCAGCTTTTTCGACAATTCAGCCTGTGGGATGCTGAGGTAAAAGTTAGAGATATGGATCAGGTTTTCTGCCTGCCGTTTGATGGCATTCACCACTTCGGGGTGGTTGTGGCCAAGACTGTTCACGGCAATGCCGCCAAGCATGTCGATATATTCGTTGCCTTCAACATCCCAAACATGCGCTCCCAGGCCTTTTTCAAATGTGATTGGATAGCGCCGGAAGGTCTGCAAATAATATTTCTTATCCAATTCAAGATAAGCCTTGTTTGTTTTTTTCATCATAATTTGTGTTGGAATTTTATTCGGTGATGCGGGTTCCGGTATCTTTCCCTTCGAGGATTTGGGTTACCTGACAGGGTTTTGTTCCGTTAATGATGCGGGCGGATTTTGCACCTTTATTAATGGCTATTTCGCAGGATTCGATTTTTGGGATCATGCCGCCTGCAATGGTTCCGTCATCGATCATAGCATTGGTTTCAGGCAATCGCAGTTCTTTAATCAACGAATCCGGATCATCTTTATCCTTCAGCAATCCATCCACATCGGTCAGCACAATATACTCCGAAACACCAAGTTCACCGGCCAGGTGCCCGGCAAACATGTCGGCGTTGATGTTGTAACCCATTCCTGCCTTATCAGCAGCGAGGCAGGTTACCACAGGAATGTAATCGTTTTTAATCAGTAAATTGATGAGGGCCGGGTTCACGTCAGCCACATCAAATTCAATTCTGCCCCAGATCAATTTCCTCCTCTTTTCCATTGGAAATACGTTTGTGCAGGCGTTTGGTAGCTGTAACTATTGCACCGTCTTTTCCGGAAAGCCCCACGGCTTTATAACCCATGGCATTGATGAGGGCCACAAGACTTCCATTAACTTTTCCTTTGAGGGCCATCTCGACGTATTCAAAAGCTTCGGGAGTGGTTTTGCGGTGACCGTCGATAAACGCTGACTCGATTTTGGCATTTTCAAGCGCCTGTTTGATGAATGGGCCACCGCCATGGACAATAATAACCGCATGTCCCTGCGCCTTTAATGAACAGATATTTTTAAGGACTTCTTTTTTTAATTTACTGTCAGTCATGGCGTTGCCACCATACTTAAACAAAAAAACCTGTTGATCAGGTTCGTCGGTTTTAAGCATAAAAAGTTTTATCGCTCCTCTCCGTTTTTGTTAATTTACATTAAATAAAGGAGCAGGGTGGAAAATTGTTCAAATTTCGGACATTGGATTTTCGCTCAATGGTTGGGGACTTTTATTTGAAGACGAAATAAAAACAGAGCAATAACAAAAATCGCCCTCCGTGTGGAAAGGCGATTTTTAAAATATTCTGAATTATAGCAGATTACTTCAACCATTTATCAAGCCACGCAAAGAAGGTGCGCTGCCACAAAATCCCATTCTGAGGCTGCAATACCCAGTGGTTTTCATCCGGGAAAAAGAGGAATTGTGCCGGAACATCCAGAAGAACAGCTGCATTAAATGCGGTCATGCCCTGCGTGTAAACCACCCTGAAATCCTGCTCACCGTGAATAACGAGAATCGGCGTATCCCAGTTCTGTACGAATTTATGGGGCGAGTGTTCGTATGCTTCCATGGCCACTTTGTTGTCGAACTCCCAGAATGCGCCCCCTTTATCCCAGTTTTCAAACCACATTTCTTCCGTTTCCAGGTATTGTGCTTCCTCATTAAAAATGCCATCATGAGCGATGAATGCATTGAATCGCCCTTCGTGGATTCCGGCAAGATAAAAAGCCGCATACCCGCCGGCGCTGGCACCAATGGCACCGAGATTTTCCTCATCCACGTAGGGTTCCGTTGCCATTTCGTCGATAGCAGTGAGGTAATCCTGCATGCTTTTTCCGTGATAGTCGCCGCTGATCTGCTCCTGCCAGGCCTGTCCGAAACCTGAAACACCACGGCGGTTTGGCGCAACCACGATGTAATCGTTGGCTACCATAATCTGGTAATTCCAGCGGAAATGGAAGCTCTGGCTGAGTGGTCCCTGTGGGCCGCCTTTAAGGTACAGCAACGTTGGGTATTTCTTGTCGGGATCGAAATTTGGCGGATAAATTACCCAGGTAAGCATGTCTTTGCCATCGTGGGTTTTCATCCAGCGGCCTTCGGTTTCTCCCATGGTAAGTTGATCGAGCAAATTTTTATTGGTGAAGGTAATTTGCTTTTCGCTGCCGTCGGCAGGATTAACAGCAAACAATTCGGTGGGGTGCTTCATGGTTTGCTTGGTTCCGATAAGCATGTCCCCGGCAAGGGTAACACCACGGTAATCATGCAACCCGTCTGTGATTCTACGAATAGATTTGTCGGCCAGTGTGTACTGATAAATCTGGAAAGTGCCCTGAACATCGCTGGTGAAATAGATGGATTGGCTGTCGTCGGCCCACTGGATGCTTCCGGCGTTCTGGTCGAATCCTTCGGTGCAATAAGTTTTTTCGCCAGTTTCCACATTCATCATAAACAAGCGGTTTTTATCCGATTCATACCCATCGCGCTCCATACTTTCCCAGGCAATATACTTTCCATCCGGTGAATAAACCGGTGCAATGTCGAAGCCCATGATTCCTTTGGTGAAATTGGTGGTTTCCCCTGTCTCAAGATCATACATGTAATTGGCAGAGTTTGTGGATTCAGAATATTCTTTGCCATACATTTTTTTGCTGGTGTAGATTACCTTCTTGCTATCCGGGCTCCAGTTCACCTGCTCCATACCACCCCAGGGTTTCATGGGTGCATCCCAGGGCTCGCCAGGCAAAATATCTTTATGGTTGCTCAATTTACTTCCATCATAATCGGCAATAAAAACGTGGCTCCAGGTATCTGTCCAGGTATCCCAGTGGCGGTACATCAGGTCGTCAATCAGCCTTCCTGAAGCTTTATCAAGGCCTTCGTAAATATTTTCGAATTTATTTTCAACCGGTACTTCTTTGGTGTAAACTATTTTGGATTGATCGGGCGAATATTTGAATCCGGTAATACCACCTTTGATATTGGAAATTTGCTTCCGTCCGGATCCATCCGGGTTCATTTCCCACATCTGCATCGATCCACTCTCGGATGTTAAAAATCCGATTTTCTTTCCGTCCGGGCGCCAGATGGCATTGTATTCTCCTTTGTGGGTTTTGGTCAAACGCTTATAATCGCTTCCATCTGCGTTAACAGCATACAGGTCGCGGTTGCCTTTATTCTGCTCCACACTGTAATAGGTTACTCCGTAAATGATGGTATTTCCATCCGGGGAAACTTCAGGACCACTCAGACGTCCGAAAGCCCAGAGCGCTTCAGGCGTCATACGTCCGTTTTCAATGGTTAGATTCTGTTTATCGATGACAGGTGCGTCATCTTTGGTGGTTTCCTGTTTGGTTTGCTGGCAGGAAGTCATCATTGCAAATCCTGCAATGGCAAGAACCAGGTAAGCTAATTTCTTCATAAATTGTAGTTTTAAATTCCCTTGTTAATGAATGTTGCGAAAATACATATTTTCGAAAAACCCTTATCTTGCGCAAGGTTTAAAAATCGTCCATGTCAAATCCGCTTGTTTCCATCGTAATGCCCGTTTTCAATTCGGAGAAGTTTGTCGGGGAGGCCGTCGAAAGCCTGCTCAGCCAAACCTTTAAGGACTTCGAACTGATTATTGTTGATGATGGATCAACGGATAAAAGTGCTGAAATTATTTCAACATTTCAGGATAGCCGAATCAGGATTTTAAGCAACCTCAAAAACCGGGGTATTGTATTTAGCCGCAACCGCGGACTGAAAGATATCAGGGGAAAGTTTTATGCACCTTTCGATTCGGATGATGTGGCCCGGCCGGATAAATTTGAGAAGCAAATTGATTTTCTGAATAAAAACCCTGAATTTGCAATGATCGGCAGTTGGGCCAACCTGATTGATGAACACGGAGAAAAGCTGCCAAAAAAATGGAAACTCAAGGCAAAACCTGAACATATTCCCCCGATCATGCTTTTCAGGAATTACTTTGTGCATTCATCCATCCTGGTCAGAAAAGAATTCATTGAAAATATTGTTTATGAAGATGGTTTCGATGTGGTGGAAGATTACAAGTTTTGCGCTGATCTCGCATTTGGCAGTCGTGTGGTCAATTACCCGGATTACCTTTTAAAATATCGCTTTCACAGCAAGAGCGCCATGCGAAAGGACAGACAGCGTATGCGAAATCAGGACATAAAAATCTATCGCTACCTTTTTGATAAGCTCGAAATAAAACTTTCAGAATCTGATTTGAATAGTATTTTTGCCCTGAAGGGAGAACGCAATACCGGTGCATTGGATGAGTTGATAGACATCGAAAAGTTTTTAATACGGATTATCCGTCAAAACAATCAGCTTCAATTATTTAACCACAAAGAACTGGAGAAAACGGTGGCTAACAGGTGGCTCAAAGCCTGCTACCTGGCGAGGGGGCAACATCTGAAAATGCTCCCCGTTGTTGCACGTTCACCAATAACGAGCCTGACTTTTAACATTTGAAAAACGAATCACATAGCAGCATTTCCATCATTGTTCCCAACTACAACAACGGGCAATACCTTGCCGCGTTTATCGGGAGTGTGGTCAATTCAACCATCGAACCGTGGGAGTTGATCATTGTGGATGACGGTTCAACTGATGAATCGCTGAATGTGCTGAAAACCTTTGCTCATCTCCCCTACCTCCGTGTCATCAAATTTGAAAGGAACAAAGGATTGACGACAGCCCTGAATGCTGCGCTTGATGCATCAACAGGCGAATATGTGATGCGCGCAGACCCCGACGACAGATTATCGAAATACCGGATGGAAAGCCAGCTTAATTTTATGAAAAAGCATCCCGAAGTGGATGTGGTGGGTTGCAATGTGATTTATTTCGACGATCTTTCCGGCAGAGCAATCAATACCTCGAATTTTCCGCAAAAACATAAAAAAATTGCAACGGCTTTCAAAAAAGGTGAACACGGACTGCAACATCCCACAGTTTTTTGTAAAGGCGAAGTTTACCGAAAATACCGCTATCAGAAACTTTTTCCCGGCGAGGATTATGAAATTTTTTCGAGGATGGTTAAAGACGGCCACCGGTTTGCAAACATTCGCGAGCCGCTTTATTACATGCGCGTGCACGATAGCAGTGCAACCAGCAACCTGAAACGCCGGCATATCATCACCACGTTTAATTTTCGGGATGAAATATTCGGCACAAAAAGCACCCGGTTGCGTATCGAATTGTATTACCACTACATGCTAAATTATCGCAAATATCAGCAAGCTAAAAACCCGGTTCAAAAAGCATATTATCTGGTATTATCCGGCATGTTTTATCCCTCCAGGGTTTTCAAACGAATGTTTAGGCTATGAAAATCAGACTTGAAAATCTACCCGGAATCCACCTGACCAGGAAGCCGGAATTGGTGTTTTTGGTCAGCCTGATTTTTTACACCCTCGACAATGTGGTGAACTATTTTGTGGATTTCCCCATTTTCGTTGCTGCGTCTATCATCATACTGCCTGCGATGTGGCTGGCGCTGGCGTCCGAAGGAAAAAGACCGGTATTCCTCATCGTTTACACACTGACATTTCTCGCTGCGTCTTTGGTTGGCAACCTGATGTACGATTTTCATAAAAGCAGCATTGCCGATCTCGTTTTTATCCTGATCCTCGCCACGGCATATTTTTATTACAAACAATTCAGGCCCCAAATGACGGTATGGCCTGCCCATATTTTTCTTTTGGTCTCATTCCTGATGTTTGGTTTTGCATTTTTCGGCGTAAACTCCATGAGCCTGCACACCAACGAAAGGCATCTGAAAAACCTCGAACTGGTGGGTGTTTCTTTCGACAGCCTGGTGAAACAGGGGAAACCCATTGAAGCGTTCGAAAGGAGTGTGCCCGAAAATATCGATGCCGACAGCCTGGTACGGGCAAAACTCAGGACCTACTTCCCCGATCGTCCCGAGATCGATACGCTAAAGAATATCGGCATCGGTGTGATGCCCGGCGTAAAAATTGAGAAGGAGCCCCTGGATAAGGTGGAGAAAGGGCGAAAATATAATTACGGGCTTTTCAGGCTGCCGCATGTGCCGGCTTACTTTTTTGGATTCCTGCTGCTGTTTTATTTAAGCGCCCTGATTAAACAAAAGAAAAAATGGTATTTGATCATTGTGGTAGCACTAACATTTTTGATTGTTTACAATGGTGTACGAACCTTTGTTGTGGCTGCCGGCCTGGCAGTGTTGCTCTGGTTTTTCCTGAAAAGAAGCATTTGGTATTTTGTGCTTTTTATGGCACTGGTAGCCGGCATGATCATGTTGCGTTACGAGATATTTGAACACACACGCAACTCCATTTTACAGCCATTGTCGTCACTCCTCATCACCATCATTGATAATCCCGACAGGCTTTCACGCGTTGCACTGTTCCGGTCGTGGTTTAATGAAATTCAGACCTTTAGCCTACCGGAATTTGTTTTCGGGAAGAATTTTTACATGTCGAAAATGGCC
>JAGYLT010000379.1 GCA_018400545.1 Bacteroidales bacterium | reverse complement strand
ACCACTGATGTTCGGGCAGGATTCACGGGGTGATTTTGGTAAGCTGTTAATCATTTGCTGCTGCATGGTTTTGTAATCGTTTCTCCATTTTGCCATCGCCACAGCAGGTGGAACAGGGTTGATGTATTCAGGAGCATGGAAATTGTAGTCTATGCCTCGCAAAGTATTCAGGGTGCTTCGATGTTTTACAATTTCTGCATACAAATTGGTATTGCTAACAGCTTTTGCAGCAAAGCCTTTTTCGGCCAACTTTTGGATGTCGTAAAGATGTCTGCTAAGTCGCTCCGTCCTGATTTTTTCTGTGGGTTTTTGGAATTCCTCATGCAACAAAAAGATTTTTTCCAAAAATGTTCGTTCGGGGGACGCACAGTTTATTTCTATCGGGTCGTCAGCAAAAGCCCGGTTTGTATAGTGTTCGCCAATAAATGACCTGAACGATCGCAAAGCAAATGGCTCACGAAGCGAACGGCTTCCGATTTCTACCAATACGCGAGGATGAATATATCCGGGGGCGCCAACGGCATTGGGGTATTGTATTTCGATGGTCAATGGTTCGTCATCTTTTGTCCTGGGCTGCATCAAATGCACTTTTACAGTTTCGAAGCCGTTTTGCCTGAATTTTTGCTTTAATGCAGGAAAAAACACACCTTCAATGAACATGGCAGAATCCTTTCGCAGCTTCCGTACCTGACTTTTGGTCATGGTTTTATCGAAGCCGAGGTCCCGGCGGTCAATGGCCAGATCAATGTCTTCTGAAAAACGTTCGATAACCTGCCAGGCTTTACTTAGCGATGTTCCACCTTTAAACAACAAATAGGGTGCTATTTCCATTTCCATTATCAGCCTGATTGTTTGTACCACCCACCAGTCCTTTTCCACAGCAAAAGGAATGATGCCCGTTTCGGTGGAGACTTCGTTGCAAATCCGCATTTTCAGTTCGTCGCTTAGGTCGTTCCAGTTTTGTTTCATGGCTTTGGGATTAGTCTTTTATGGCCAGCCTGAATATTTTCCTGATCCATTCCGGGGCAAGCCGCATATCGTGGAGGAGGTGCTCGGTTTTCTCCATTTTCAGCAATGAAACAAGTGCTTTAATCTGCTCTTCTGTAAGCTCCTCCCTGCCGATTTCTTTCAGTGCCTGAATAGCAAGACTGCTCAGTTTGCCAATGGCTGCAATGCTGCGCTGTGAGGTTTTTTTGAAAAGGATGGTGCGTTTTCCTACCGTAATTTTCCGGGGGTTGCCATTGGTAAAATATACCGCATTTACGGGGACTTGCGTAGATAAACCCAGTGCGTTAAGCGCCCAGACGCCGGTAGGAATAATACGTGCCCTGTCGCGTCTGGCGATGGCCTGGGCTATTTCGTCGAGGGAGGGGCGCAAAATGCCAAGCTCAGGGTCGTTTTTTGGGCGGTTATAGATTCCTCGTGCAACCCGGATGATTTCTTCCTTTTCCACCAACCGTTCCAATGCTTTATTCACAGCTTTGGCGTTACCATAGATTACGAAATCGTCAGGGAAAAAGAGCGAACCCCTCCCCGCCTTTTTTATTTTACTTAATATCTTATATTCAATAGTTTCGATCATTATTTTAACAACTATTTGTCGCAAAAATAGTACAAATTTGCGACAGAAATATCCTATCAATCATCCGTGAATTACCTCCGGCGGTGAAGCTGCTTCCGCGAAAACACCACCACTGCCCGGGTAGGATTCACGGGGTGATTTTGTTAAGCGGTCAATTGACCAGTGAATTTCCTCCGATTGACTAAATGGACTGTCTGAATTCCTGGTTCACCCTATCTTTCAAAAACATTTTAATAAGCGATTGATAGGGGACATCGCGTTTATGCGCCAGGAGTTTAAGCTCATCCAACAGGAATTCCGGAAGCCGTAGAGAAATTGTTTTCGTTGAGGGTTTCAGGTTTGAAAAAGTTACTTTTTGAGCCTTCGTCCAATCTACATAATCTGTGATGTCCTCTTTTTCCCAAAATGCGCGTTCTTCGTCTTCATTTTTAAAAACAGGTAGTTGTTTCTTATAAGTCATGGTAAATTTCCCTTTCTTTTTTATGCTGATCGCGGGCTGAAATGACCCTGATCAGATTTTTACGCATTGTAAAAACAATAAACAATAATCGTCCTGAATCGGTTTGTCCAAGCAAGTAATAGCGTTTCTCATCGGAAGAATGTTTTTCGTCATTTGCTACAACAAGAGGTTCATTAAAAAAGGTTTGTTCGCACTCTGTGCGGCTTACACGGTGAAGTACCCAATTTTTATCGGCGTTTCCTTCATCCCATTCAAAACCTTCGGATTGCTGAAGTAGTTGTTTCATGTACATTGCAAAGATATACATTACCTAATGAAAATTACTCAACAATTATCAGGCAAATTCAGGTTTAATATTTTCGAGGCCACAAGACCCCTGCCGAGAAAACACCACCACAGCCCGGGCAGGATTCACGGGGTGATTTTGGTAAGCTGTCAATCACCCCGTGAATTTCCTCCGGCGTTTAGGTTGCTTCCGCGAAAATATTACCGATGCCCGGGCAGGATTCACGGGGTGATTTTACTCCAAACTGAAGCGTCGGGGAAGTATCGCTTTATTCGACGATTCAATGTCCTGGCGGACGATTGAATGTCTCCCACTGTCTAAAGACCTTGAATCGTCTGAAAGACATTCAAGCGTCCTGGAAGTTGCGGCTTCGAAGCCTAAATTATTCTACATAAAGGCTATGCAAT
>JAGYLT010000378.1 GCA_018400545.1 Bacteroidales bacterium | reverse complement strand
TCGAAAGACATGAATAATTTAGGCTAAGTCTTTTTTTGTTTTTTAATCATTAAATAAATCCCTGCTTCTTATATACTTAGATAGATTTAAACATTTTTTTGTTGAAAACTAAATAATTTTAGTCGAACCAAATCCTCTGCTTTCAGGTTTGAAAATATTGGGATTGCATTGCTTGTTGTGCCAAAATGAACCAATCAAACTTTTTATTTTAACAATGTACTGTTAAAATATTAGCTATCAACACAATGAGTTTTCAACAACTGGTTTGTTAACAAATTGATTTGACTCAAAATTCTTAATGATCGTATCTTGCAAGGCATTTATTATTTGTAATAATCCCATACTGATTTAAATTCGATATCATCAATTAACTTAACATAAACAATTTATTCATTTTTTAAACGATATAACCACGAATGGAATACGATCTTTTCTCGCAATCGGAAGCAATTAACACCGGGCAAGCACAAGAAAACCTCGTAAAGGAAGAGGCTGTTAAGTACAAAAAACAGGAAGAACCTACCAGGGTACCCCCTCCCAACAAGGAAGATCTGTATGCACAACCTGAATTAAAAAAAGAGGAGAAGCAAAAACCCAGGCCCAAAGCTTATCCAAGAGAGGAAATTCTTGAGGCATCAAAAAAATATTTTGGTGGTGATGAATTGGCGGCAACAGTCTGGATGTCGAAATACGCATTGAAAAACAGTGACGGCGAAATCTTTGAACTCACTCCTGATGACATGCACAGAAGGATTGCAGCCGAACTGGCCCGCATCGAGCAAAAGTATCAAAACCCAATGCCCGAAGAAAAGATTTACCAGGTATTGAAAGGCTTCAAACACATTGTGCCACAAGGCAGCCCGATGGCAGGAATTGGAAACAACTTCCAGGTATCCTCATTGTCAAACTGTTTTGTGATTGGCGATGGTGCCCGGTCTGACTCTTATGGTGGAATTATGAAGGTTGACCAGGAGCAGGTGCAACTGATGAAACGCCGCGGAGGCGTAGGTCATGATCTGTCGCACATCCGCCCTACCGGCAGCCCCGTAAAAAACAGCGCCCTCACTTCAACAGGCGTTGTTCCGTTTATGGAAAGGTATTCCAACTCAACACGTGAAGTTGCCCAGGACGGACGCCGTGGTGCGCTCATGCTCACCATATCGGTTAAACATCCCGACTCCGAAGGTTTTATTGATGCAAAAATGGAAACCGGTAAAGTTACCGGCGCCAATGTTTCAGTTAAAATCGATGATGAGTTTATGCGTTGCGTACGCGAAAATAAAACCTATGTCCAGCAATTCCCCATCGATTCCGATAATCCGGTTTTTACAAAAGAGGTGGACGCCCGCAAATTGTGGAACAAGATCATACACAACGCCTGGAAATCGGCAGAGCCGGGTGTGCTATTCTGGGATACGGTGATTCGCGAATCGGTCCCTGACAGCTACGCCGATCTCGGTTTTACCACGGTTTCAACCAATCCCTGCGGCGAGATCCCATTATGCCCTTACGACAGTTGCCGCCTGCTGGCCATCAACCTCTACGGATATGTTGAAAACCCATTCACCAATAATGCTACTTTCAATAAGGAATTATTTATCGAACATGCCCACATGGCCCAGCGCATCATGGATGATATCATCGACCTGGAAATTGAAAAAGTGGATGGCATTCTGAGCAAAATTGATGCGGATCCTGAACCTGACTATATCAAAGCTGTAGAAAGGCAGTTGTGGGAAAATATCCGCAAAAAAACACAGGAAGGACGCCGGACCGGAATTGGGATCACTGCCGAAGGTGACATGCTGGCTGCACTTGGTTTCCGTTACGGTACCGAAGAAGCAACCAATTTCTCTGTTGAAGTGCATAAACTTCTGGCCACCGAAGTTTACCGTTCTTCAGTAAACCTGGCAGGTGAGCGCGGTGCGTTCGAGGTATTTGATTTCGAAAAGGAGAAAAACAATCCTTTCATCAACCGCATCGCCGAATCCGATCCTTCCATCATCGAGGATATGAAAACCAAAGGACGCCGGAATATCGCATTGCTTACCATTGCACCCACCGGAAGCGTGAGCATCTGCACCCAGACAACCTCCGGAATCGAGCCGGTTTTTCTTCCCTCATACAAACGTCGCCGTAAGGTGAACCCCAACGACAAAGACGTGAAAATTGCCTTCGTGGATGAGGTTGGAGATTCGTGGGAAGAATACCAGGTTTTCCACCCCAAGTTTGAAGTGTGGCTGAAGCAAAACGGTTATAATCCTGCTGAAGTGAAAAAATACGCCGATGAAGATGTGGACATGCTGGTAAGGAAATCACCTTATTATAAAGCCACTTCCAACGACATTAACTGGGTTGAGAAAGTTAAAATGCAGGGTGCCGTCCAAAAATGGGTTGACCACTCAATCAGCGTAACCGTTAATCTACCGTCCGATGTTACCGAATCGCTGGTGAGCGATGTTTACCAAACCGCCTGGGAAAGTGGCTGCAAAGGCATGACCATTTACCGCGACGGTTCACGCAGCGGTGTTTTGGTATCCAACAAAAAAGAAGAAGACAAGTCTTTTAAGGAAACTCAGGCTCCCCCGCGTCCGCGCAAATTAAAAGCCGACGTGATGTGGTTCCAAAACGACGACGAACGCTGGGTAGCAGTAATCGGACTTCTGGATGGCCGCCCGTATGAAATCTTCACCGGTAAGGCCAAAGGATTTTTCCTGCCCGAATGGGTTACCAAAGGCTGGGTGATCA
>JAGYLT010000377.1 GCA_018400545.1 Bacteroidales bacterium | reverse complement strand
TGCAAGGCAACAATACCCCGAGTTTATCCTCCTTTTGCAGTCCCTTATGGGCCAGTGCCGGATTGCAGGCGCCAAGAATTGTGTAGCGACGAAAATCCACATCCAACTTTTCTTTCAGCTTCTCATTGATGTCAATACGTGTCAGTACACCAAATTTAACTTCTTTCAGTTTTTCTTCGATCAATTCGATGGTTTCATCAAAACCGGCCTCAATTGTTTTCGAAATATAGTAACTCATGATGTTAGTGTTAGAGGTGATTGTTTATTTATTATAAAAACAACACCCTACCTAATTTGTTCGGAAAGCTTCGTTTAAAAAATGATTATGCTGCTGATCAGGCCGGAAAAACTAACCTGCTACATTCGGATCATCCTTATCCTGCACCATCAAAACAAATAATGCTGCTACGAAAAAAGAAAACCCTCCCAGTATAAGGGCATAAATCGCATGCCCACCGGCAACAAATGACACGAAAAAACCCAGAATACTGGCTGCAAGGATTTGCGGGATAACAATAAAAAAGTTGAAGATTCCCATGTAGGTACCCATTTTACGTGCCGGCAGCGACCCTGTAAGTATAGCATAAGGCATCGAGAGGATACTCGACCATGCCAGACCAACACCTAACATAGACAGGATCAGCATATTGGGATTGGAAACAAAATAAACGGAGATCAAACCGATGCCACCGGCAATGAGCGAAATCATGTGTGTGGCTTTGCGACTGGTCCGTTTGGCGATTACCGGAAGCAGAAAAGCAACCGCCGCAGCAAATCCATTGTAAACGGCAAACATAATCCCCACCCAGTCGGCGCCCTGATTGTACTCAAACGATTTAGGATCGCTCGTACCATAAACATGACTGGTTACGGCAGCAGTGGTATAAATCCACATGGCAAACAAAGCAAACCATGAAAAAAACTGCACCACGGCCAGTTGCGCCATTGTCTTTGGCATGCGGTACAAATCGTTGATCACCACAACAAATCCGTTGTTGATCTTTCCTGCGCGAACAGAAAAACCGGTGATAAACTGTATTACCCCAAACAAGGTGATACCGGCAGTGAGGATATAGAGTTCGGCTTTCAGATTAAAAATAAAAACCAGAAAAGACAGCGCCAGGCCGAGGATAAACCAGAAAGGCGCATATTTAAGAAACTTTTGAGCGGGCAAAATCTCTCCGGCTTCGATGTTACGTGCTTTTTCCTCCTCACTCTCCCCTCCCTGAAATTCTTCCAGCTCTTCAGGCGAATATTCACGGGTGCTGATCACAGTCCATAAAACTGCAACAAAAAACACCACAGCGCCAATGTAGAATGAAAACTTGACCGACGGAGGAATGCGTTCACCTTCCGATGCTACATTCGGGATGTTCAGCCAATTGGTAAGCACATAAGGCAGCGCACTGGCAATCACAGCGCCCAGGCCGATGAAAAAACTTTGCATGGCAAATCCTTTGGTGCGTTGGTCCGATGGCAGCATATCACCCACGAACGCCCTGAAAGGTTCCATAGAAACATTTATAGAAGCATCCATGATCCACAACATCCCGGCGGCTACCCAAAGTACCGGGCTGTTGGGCATGACGATCAGCGCAAGGGAGGCAAAAATTGCACCTATTAAAAAATATGGCCTTCGGCGTCCCAGCCGGTTCCAGGTGTTGTCGCTCATGTGTCCGATGATCGGTTGAACGACCAAACCGGTAACCGGCGCTGCGATCCATAAAATGGGAATTGTGTCAATGCTGGCGCCCAGCGTTTCGAAGATACGGCTGACGTTGGCATTCTGCAGGGCATAACCAAACTGGATGCCCAAAAACCCGAAACTCATGTTCCAGATCTGCCAGAAAGAGAGACGCGGTTGTTGTTTTACCATGCTTTCATGATTTTGAATGAGGCAGCAAATATAATGGATTTGGTTACCTTTGCGATTCAATTGTATCAGCAGGGTAAGAAAAAATAAATATGTCTAAACGAAAGATTCGCTTCAGGTTCGCACCACGCAACATTCTTTTTGTGATTTACCTGGCCTTTCTTGCCGTGCTCTCACCATTTCTAATGATACCGGGTTTTGTAATGCTCCTTGCAGGAAAACAAAAAACCGCCAACCGGCTTTTCAACTTCATTGCCAAAATGTTTTCGAAAAGTGTGTTTTTTCTTTTTGGCGTGCGGGTAATGGTAAAGGGCAGGGAGAATATCCCTGATCAGGGCAACATTTGCTTTGTAAGCAATCATCAGGGCCTGGCCGACATTCCGCTGATCATTGGATACATTCCCAAAACTGTTGGTTTTATAGCCAAGAAGGAGTTGGGGAAAATTCCGATCCTGAACATCTGGATGCGTGCCATGAATTGTGTGCTGATTGATCGTTTGAATGCCCGCAGTGCGGTGAACACCATCAACCTGGCGATCGAAAACATTAAAAACGGTCATGCTATGGTGGTATTTCCGGAAGGCACCCGTAGCCTGAGCAATGAGATGGGAACATTTAAACCGGGAAGTTTCAAACTTGTAACCGGCGCCGATTGTCTGGTGGTTCCCGTTACCATCAATGGCACTTACAAACTTGTTGAGGAAACCGGTAAAATCAACCCCTCGCTGGTTACCCTCACCATTCATCCGGTTATTGATGTACCGGGATTGTCCAAAGAAGAAAAAAACGGTCTGAGCAACAGGGTTGAAAATATCGTCAGATCAGCCTTGTGAAAAGTCAAAAGTGAATTAGCCACCTGACCTGCTAATTTTTATTA
>JAGYLT010000376.1 GCA_018400545.1 Bacteroidales bacterium | reverse complement strand
ATTGAAGCAGGCCGGGGGAGAGGTCAGGTTTTTTCAGAAAATAAAAATCAACATCGATTTTTTTACCCGGAGCCACCGCCGCAATCACCGCAAGCTCATCATCATCGACGATATCATTTCATACATTGGGTCGTCCAACCTCACGGATTACAACATTATTTGGCGCGAAAGTGTGTTGCGCATCAAAGGCGACATTGCCAAACAGTTTAAAAAAGTTTTTTACCAGGATTATAAAATCTACAATAAGTACATCCGCTATCGCAGCCTCTACACCCGGGTAATCCGCCAGGGCGAGTGTGAAATCCTCAGGGACGTCCCCTCCATTTCCCGCCAGAAAATTAAAAAACGGTACGAGCATTTATTCCGCTATGCCCAAAAAGAAATCATCATCGAAAGCCCGTATTTTCTGCCCGGGTTCTTTTTGAGGAAGGAAATGATGGATGCTGCCAACCGGGGTGTTGAAGTGAAGGTGATCATCCCAAAACATTCTGACGTACGCCTTGTAAATATCCTGCATGGCCGCTACCTGGAAATGCTCCACAACAACAACATTAAATTTCTGAATTTCAGCCAGTATAATCTCCATGCCAAATTGCTGCTTATCGATGATGAAATTTTCTCGATCGGGTCCCCAAATTTTGATTATCGCAGTTTCAGGTATATGCACGAGATTGTACTGATTGGCAAAAACCCACATATCAAATCGCTCATCAGAAAGCACATTGATGAAACCTTAAATCTGTGCGAGCCTTTTGATTTAGAAGCGTGGAAGCGCCGTCCGGCACTGCAAAAATTTGCAGAATGGCTGATTTTGCCGTTCAGGCATTTGTTGTAAACATTTGTAAAAAAATTAAGTTAACTTGAAAAAAGCGAATGAAAAACAAAATATTCAAGCACACTTGAAAAAATTAATCAACACAAAAATTTTTAATTCAGCCTGAAAAAACCGTTATCCGGAAGTTTTCTTTTTTCTGGAAACCAGATAAACCCCGGTAAAAATCAGCAATGCCGCAATCACTTTGCTAATCGTAAATTGCTGCTGGCCAATCCAAAGGGCTATGCCCGCCACGATAAAGGGCTGCAGATAAATATAATAACTCACCACACTGGCATCCACATGTTTCAGGGCATAAATCGTAAACAGGTATGCAAAAATGGTTGTGGCAATAATCACATAAATCAGCGAAAGCCAGTTGTGTATCGTAAAGTGTGAGAAGGAAATGTTTATAAATTCAGAAAATGTTATCGGGATGGTTGTGACAAAACCGCCCAGGAAGACCCATTTCATGGCTGTGTAGGGATGATATTTTTTCATAATGGGTTTGATGATCACCAGGTACAATGCATATCCCAGCATATTGATCAGCGCATATACCAAACCCCGGAAAGAATCAGACTCGAAATCCACCTGGTTTTCATAAAGGATGAGGATCAGAGCTCCTGCTGCTCCAAGTGCGATTCCGGCAACTTTTTTTCCGGTAATTTTTTCCCTGATCAAAATAGCTGCAAAAACCAGCACAAAAATAGGATTGGAGACATGGATAATTGAAATATCGATGGGTGATGCGATACTCAGGGCAACGAAAACAAAAAGCTGGTTAATGGTAGTGCCAAAAATGGCTGCAACAAAAATCCGGATCAAATCCTGTCGTTCTACCTTCTCGGGTTTTATCATGGCCGCCAGAAGCCAAAACAAAATGCAGGCAACGCCAATCCTAACGGTGACCAGTTGAAAAGGCGTAAGCACATCAGGCATCAAACCTTTGGCAATCCAGTAGTTTGCACCAAAAATAAAACTGGTTAAAAACAGTGCAATATGGGCTTTGTAGATCGGTTTCAAAGTGGTGCAAAGCTACTCAGAAAAACAGCCAGAAATAAAAAGGCGAAAAATCCAACTCAATTTTACCTGGCGGCTTTCCTATTTTCCCAATTCTTTTATTTTTGCCGTCCATTAAAATTTTAACATAAAGTATTCATTTTCATAAATAACTATTAAAAACTAACACGCATGAAGAAACAATTTGCAGTACTTTTCTCAGTGATTTTTCTTTTGGTTTCAGGATTGGGCAATCAGGCACAAGCCTGCACCAACTATCTGATTACAAAAGGCGCCTCCACCGATGGCTCTACCATGATTTCCTACGCGGCCGACTCGCACGTGCTTTACGGTGAACTTTATCACTGGCCGGCAGCTACCTGGCCCGAAGGCACCATGATGGATGTGTATGAATGGGACACCGGAAAATTTCTCGGAAAAATTGACCAGGCACCACGTACATACAATGTTGTTGGAAACATCAACGAATTTCAGCTCGCCATTGGTGAAACAACCTATGGAGGATTAACAGAACTCGGCAGTCAGGAAGGTGCGATAATCGACTACGGAAGCCTGATTTATATCACCCTTCAGCGGGCAAAAAATGCACGCGAAGCCATCCAAATGTTTCACTTTCTTACATCCACTTACGGATACTACAGCTCAGGCGAATCTTTCTCAATTGCAGACCCCAATGAAGTTTGGATTATGGAACTCATCGGAAAAGGTGACGGACACAAAGGCGCTGTTTGGGTAGCCCGGCTTGTTCCTGACGGATATGTTTCCGGACATGCAAACCAGGCCAGGATCATGACTTTCCCGCTGGCTGACGGAAAAACATCGGTTACATCAAAAGATTTCGATCAGTTTTTAAAAGATGACAATATCACTACGATTTATTCGGATGATGTGATTTCATTTGCCCGCGATAAAGGATATTTTGTAGGTAACGATAA
>JAGYLT010000375.1 GCA_018400545.1 Bacteroidales bacterium | reverse complement strand
GCCGATGCCCGGGATGCCCGACACCTGCCAGTTCACCGCCATCATGCAGATGTTTTACAACTTTGATAAAAATATCGAACGTTGCGAAAGTAAAAGTATCAGTATCCTGAATCATATCAATTTCAATGATCTTTTCAGGCTGCTCATCAAACACCAACGAAAACAAACCATTATCGGCGCCAATGAAATAGTGGTTTTTATAAACTGCCATTATATGGGGCATTTCAATAGTTGCATCAGCAAATACATCCACGATATGAAAAGTACCCTCCGGAAAATGATGATAAGCATTTTTTAGAATGAACGCAGCATTGTTGAGGTTAAACACCCGGGCCTGGTGAGAAATATCCACAATTTGCGCCCCCGGAAGCCGGGACAGAATTTTCCCCTTCACCATTGCCGTGTAATGATCTTTTAATCCCCAATCCGTAAGTAAAGTTATAATTGCCATAGCCCATACGATTTAGCGCAGAAACAGCTGAAAATGAAATTTTCACAAGAATCAAAACCTGCGATAAATCAATCTTTTGAGTACCTTTCCAAAATCTGTCAAAATTACAAAAACTTGAAGAGGAGATAATTATTTTGATAATTTTGGCTTCGTAAACCCACGTAAAACTCACAAAACATCACATTACTGAAATTACATGACAGAAAAAATCATTTCGATCGATTCTATTAATCCACTTGAAATTTTTGGTGTTAATGATGCCAACCTCGATTTGCTCAAAAAACATTTTCTGAAACTAAAAATTGTTGCCCGGGGAACCGAAATAAAAATCTTTGGCAACGAGGAAGATATCCTTGACTTCGACCGCAAATTTTCGCTGTTGCTGATGCACTACGAACGGTTTGGCAAAGTGAGTGAGCAAGATGTTAAAGACCTGCTGGAAATAGAAAGAGAAGAGGAGGCACTGGTAAATTTCAACACGCCTGATGTGCTGGTACACGGCCGCCACGGCAAATTGATAAAAGCACGCACGCCCAATCAACAGGTAATGGTTGACAAATGCAAAACCAACGACCTGATATTTGCCATTGGCCCTGCCGGCACCGGAAAAACCTACACTGCCGTTGCGCTGGCTGTACAGGCATTAAAGAATAAAGAAATCAAAAGAATCATCCTGGCCCGCCCGGCAGTAGAAGCCGGAGAAAATCTGGGGTTTCTTCCGGGAGACCTGAAGGATAAACTTGACCCATACCTCCAGCCGTTGTATGATGCTTTGCGCGATATGCTTCCATCTCAAAAACTACTTGGCTACCTTGAAGACGGCACCATCGAAATTGCACCCCTGGCTTTTATGCGCGGACGCACGCTGGACAACGTTTTTGCCATTCTCGACGAGGCCCAGAACGCCACCGAAAGCCAACTCAAAATGTTTCTTACCCGTATGGGACGATCAGCAAAATTTATTGTCACCGGCGATATTACACAGGTAGATTTACCGCGAAATCAAATTCTTATTCAGGAGTGGCAAAAATTCTGCGTGGAATTCCGGGCATCGAGTTTATTTTTTCTCAACGAAAAAGACATCATCCGCCACAAGCTGGTAACAAAAATAATTCAGGCCTACGGCAACCGGCAGGATAATGCAGTTAAAAAAGAAAACACCAAAAACAATGAAAGCACTAACGGAAACCAGGTTTAATTTTCCCGGGCAAAAGAGCTACTACAAAGGGAAAGTCCGGGATGTTTACAACATCAATGACGAATTGCTGGTAATGATTGCCACCGACAGAATTTCGGCCTTTGATGTAGTGTTGCCCGCAGGCATACCTTATAAAGGGCAAATCTTAAATCAGATAGCGGCCAGATTCCTCGATGCTACCTCCAACCTGGTTCCCAACTGGAAGCTCTCGGTTCCCGACCCAATGGTGATGGTTGGAAGGCTTTGCGAACCTTTCCCTGTTGAAATGGTTATTCGCGGTTATCTTACCGGCAGCTCCTGGCGCAACTATCAAACCGGTGCCCGCGAAATTTGCGGAGTTCCCGTTCCCGACGGAATGAAAGAGCACGACCCTTTCCCCCACCCTATTATAACCCCTACCACCAAAGCAAAATCAGGCCACGACTTGGATATTTCGCGTGATGAAATTCTACGCCAAGGCCTGGTTTCGGAAGCCGACTATCGTATTCTGGAAAAATACACACGCCTGCTTTTTGATAAAGGATCAGAAATGGCAAGGGAAAAGAATCTGATATTGGTGGATACCAAATATGAGTTTGGCAAAAGCAATGGCGAAATATTCCTCATTGATGAAATACACACACCCGATTCATCGAGATATTTTTACCTCGAAGGCTACGAGGAACGCCAGGCCAAAGGCTTGCCACAAAAACAGCTCTCCAAGGAATTTGTCCGCGAATGGCTGATGCAACAAGGATTTAGCGGTCAGGCAGGGAAAAATCCTCCGGAAATGCCGGAGGATTTTGTAATGCAGGTAACCAATCGCTACATCGAACTGTATGAAAAAATTACCGGCGAAGCATTCCAAAAATCAGACAACAATAACATAGAACAGCGAATAGCATCGAATATCAAAAATTATTTAGCCAAATAGAACACAAAACCAAAATTCACAAAAACCAAACGCAGTTTATGATTGAAGATATTTTTCAGGGTTACAAAGGTGCAGCGCTCGAAACGCTAAAACAATACAATGTGCGCGTATGGGGACAGGCAAGCATAAACACAACCCGCGGCGGCTTTAAGGGCACCATACTACCACGTGCCGAAAACGATGACGATCAGCATATTGTAATGAAAATCGC
>JAGYLT010000374.1 GCA_018400545.1 Bacteroidales bacterium | reverse complement strand
CTGGCTATAAAATATCCCGGAAGATTCGCAGCCATTGCTCTAATGAGTGGATTTACGCGCCATATGGATTTTATAATACAAAATACGGATAAATTGGGTGATATTCCCATCTGGGCTTTTCATGGAAAAAACGACAAAGTAGTAGAATTTGAAGATACCGAATGGATTGTGAATAAACTGAAAGAAAAAAACAAAGACTTAAAATTCACAGTTTACCCCGATGCAGGCCATGAAATGTATTGGTCGGTGTACCCAGAACAGGACTTGAACTATTTAACCTCAATGTGTTTTCATTATTCTCTGTAACCTATAATAAATAGACTTTACGGCGTATCATCAAATCCTAATAATTACTCAAAGCACATTTAAAATTGAATTATTATTACCCGTATTATTACCCTTTTTGTATCTTTGCATTGTTTTCAAAAGTTAAGTTAAATGGCAACACTGAAATTTTTTCTTAAAGAACCGGGCAGTAAAAACAAAACTCTGGTCCATCTGATTTATCAATACGGTTATAGTGAGGTCAATCCTGAGAGCGGCAGGAGGAAGTACAAATTTCTCAAAATGTCAACCGGTGAAAGCATCGAGCCAAAGTTTTGGAACCCCGATAAATGTCGGGCACGGGAAACCAAAGCTTTCATTCAATATCAGGAGTTTAACTCCCGGCTTGATTACCTGGAAAATGTTGTGGTCAATACCTTTCGCCGGCTTAAAAATGATGGAGCTTTTCCCACACCTGAACAATTGAAAAATGAAGCGCTAAAGGAAATCGATCAAAAGAAAAACGAAGTGGTCGGTAACCCAAAACGGATCGGTTTTTTTGATTTCATTCGCCAGATTATTAATGAAAGTAAAAACGGCAGCCGGCTAACCAACAATGGTAAAAGAATCAGTAGCTTCACCATAAAAGGCTATGTTACCACACTTAATTTTCTTGAGATTTTTCAGAAATCGCGGAATGAACGCATCGATTTCGAATCCATTACACTCGATTTTTACAATGACTGGGTAAATTGGTTTTACAAGCGGAACAAATCGAAGAACACCGTTGGCAAACATATCAAGAACCTAAAAGTGTTCATGCGGGAGGCTTTTGACAGGCAGATCACAAAAAATAACGAGTTCATGAATAAGAAATTCAAGGTGCTGGAAGAAGAATCGGATGAGATTTACCTGACCAATGAAGAATTGGACCGGATCCTTGCACTGGATTTGTCCAATAAACCCGGACTTGACCTGGTACGCGACAATTTCCTGCTTGATTGCTACATCGGTCTGCGTATTGCTGATTATAGAAATCTGAAGGATAATCATATTATTGAAATCGAGGGCACAAAAATGATCAAGATTCGGTTACAGAAAACCGGCATAACTGCTGTAATCCCATTAAGTAAAAAGGCCTTAGGGATTCTTGAGAAACGAAATTTTAAATTCTCCACGCACAGCGAACAAGATATCAACCGAAAAATGAAAGTGATCGGAAAAATGGCCGGGATTGACGATTCCTTTACAAAGAATATAACCCTTGGCGGAAAAGTCGTAGAAAAGGTGTTTAACAAATACGAGAAAATCACCAATCATACCGCCCGCAGAAGTTTCGCCACCAACCTTTACCTTGAAGGTGTACCCACCCTGGATATCATGCAGATGACCGGTCACAAAACCGAAAGGGCGTTCCTGAAATACATTCGGGTTACACCTGAGCAAAATGCTATCCGTGTATCGAAATTGCATAAATATTTTGCTGTTGATTAATGAATCCTGATATTTGCAGCAATAAAAGGATGAACAGATGGTACAAAAAACGAAAACAACCCAAGCTTCCAAAAAGCAAAGACAGAAAAAAAGCAAACGGCCACACCAGTTCCGCTCATACCTGAACGAGATCAGGCCAATCTGGAAAAACACCCCGGACAAGGTGATCCCGATGATGGAGGATATGATTATAAAGAAGGCCCGTTATCTATTTGATCGAATAATACTACTGGATTATATTCAACGCTTCCTGGAAATACACGAGTACAAGATCAGAAAGGTGAAATCTGCCAAGTTCGATGAGGTTTACAACTGGGTTTTTCTCTATAAACTCGACACCAATGCTGAAATATACAACTGGTTAAGAATGCAGAAGTACATTCATAAATTTTGGCTTAATGATGAACTACAACTCGAATATCTTAGGAAGGAAATTAAGGAGCGAAGCGGCAAATTACGTGTTAACCATCCTTCTGATGAGAAAAGATCCAGGTTGTATGAAATTTACTCATTACTTATAGATGGTGAATTTCCTGACCTGGAAAAATACGACTTGATTGAAATATCCATTATCATTGCTGAAATAACTTTTATTGATTTTTTGAAGCAGGAAGAACAGCAATTTTCAGCCAGGCAACATCCGAAAACTTTTATAGTGCCAGTTGAATTGACCACACCATCAAAAACAGGCGAGCATTCACTTCAAGTTAAAATTCCACAGGGGTTTTTCGAAAAAATCCAAAAGGAAATTCTGCACAAGGAACTGGAAAATTTGGAATTGCCGAAAAATAGAAATGTACCTGAACCCAAATTTTACACTCGTCAGGAAACTGCAAAAATCATGAATGTATCGTTAAATACTGTTGACAAGCTCACAAAAGAAGGCACCCTAAAATGCCACCGCATCAAAGGCACCTCCATGAAACGCTACAAATGGGAAGATATCGACAATGCGTTGGATGTGATGGAGATGCGGTTGAATAAGCGATTTGGGAGGTAATAATCATCTGAATCTCTTAAGCCGCTCCTCA
>JAGYLT010000373.1 GCA_018400545.1 Bacteroidales bacterium | reverse complement strand
AAACATGAAGAAATTGAAATCATCGAAAACAGCGTAAAGTGGGCATTGGTAGCAGAGCGGGAGGCTGTGATTACTGCAGCCATAACAGGTCAAACTGATGCAAGGGCAAAAAAATCAGAGGAGCAATGAATAAATACCGAAAGCACAGCGTTACAAAAAGCAAAAATAACAGGTATGGGAAATCATTCACAACCATCCACATTAGATAAAATTGTTTAGCGCGTCCCGAAAAGGCAAAACTTTCTTCCCGGTAAAGCCATCGGGTGAGAAGTAAAGTTACCGGGTGAGTTGTTCACGGTTTGCTTTTTATTCCCCCGGTGACTGATGCATCCTGTTGATGTTTCGATTACCGATAGTTATCGGTATCGGACGATCTGCCAAAGGCTCGCCTCGCGAAGCGGTCATCCCTCTGTGAAAAGTCTCAGCATCTGTTATCGCATCACTTAAATTTCAACATTCAGTATTCAATATTCAAAAATAAAAAGGCGAATTTGTAGTCCGCCTTTATCTTTGAAATGGGTGTTCTTTTGAGAATTTAATTTCACTTGTCCTTTTACCCTCGCCGTGGCCTCTCCGGAACATCAACTTCAAGTTCCAGGAGGATTTCACCGTTTTCAATCAGCCGTACAAAATATTTCTCATCGCTGTATTCCGTAGCATCAAAATCGAATTCCAGGTTGTGTTCACCCGGCGGACAGGTTTCGTTTTTATACAACTCACGCACTACAATGCCACCCACATCAAACATGGCGATGATGATTTCGCTTTCTTCCCAGAGGTTGTACGAAAATTCGCCACCCATTCTTATTTTATAGGTATAGGACGTGGAGTAATAATTCCGGGTATAATCCTCCGGGCCCGGAGGAGGAGGCAATTCTTCACCTCGTGCATCGGCTACCAGTTGGGCGAGATCGCGCACCAGCGTGGTGTCATAACCCACAATCTGGTCCGGTGCATAATCTCCAACCATAGCCCACACGGCCGTTTGGGCTTCGTAGTTAAAGAGTTCTTCTTCAGCGATTTTTTCAGCCAGCTCCTTCAGTTTTGAATCTGCCATCGGGCCGGCTTGGTAAATTGTCCGTTGGTTGGGAGCACCGTCTGACCGTTCAATGCACATGGCATGCAGATTAATTGTCCGGGATTGTTCCGGGGCAAGGCTGATGACTTCCTGCTTTGTAAGTACGAAATTCTGTTTTGATGCATCTTTGGCAATCATCGTTTGTCCGGGATCAATTTGAATGGTCTTCGGTTCGGTGGTCTGGTTTTTAAACCTGATTTCCAGTGGCGTGTGATAATGCGTTGTGCCACTGTATCCATTGATGGAGAATTCCACGCCGCGGATGCTTTCGGGATTGGATAGATTCATAATCTGTGCATGGGCAATAAATGCGGAGCACATCAAGACTGCTGAAAAAAAATGCCTGATACTCATTGTTGCTGATTTTTGTGAATAATTAGTGAGCAAAAACGAGTAAAGATTTATGTATATGCAGGTTATGTATTTAATGATCGATTGATGTTACCGTTTAACGTTTGTTAGATATTTATATTTCAATATATCCGAAAAAATACACCTTTAGCACGCTAAACAATTTTCACATTTTTTCACAAAATGTTAACCTATCCTTAAAGATCAGGTAAACTTCAGGAAACAGTCAGCGGGTATGTTTGCGCAAAATATCACCAATCTATTTTATAAACTTAAATCAGTCACAAATGAAAAAGATCAACTTTCTGCAATTCATTGCATTTGCAATGATCTGGATGGTGCTTCCAATGAATTCCATTGCCCAGCCCCTGAAGGTTTTTGTTGCTTCTGACATGCATGTTATGAAGTCGGAATTAATTATTAACGATGGCCCTGCTCTGGAGCAATACCTGGCCATGGACCGCAAACTCATCCGCGAAAGCGAAGCCATTTTTGATGCAATCATCGATACCGCTTTGAGTATTCAACCGGATATCGTTTTGTTTCCCGGCGATTTAACAAAAGATGGTGAACTCATAAGCCATCAGTACATAGCTGAAAAATGCCAGGAACTGGAGGATAACGGAATTCAGGTTTTTGTAATCCCCGGAAATCATGATATAAACAACCCACATGCTTTTGCATTCGACGGAGAAGATGTAATTCCTGTTGATGGTATTTCTCCTGAGGATTTCAGCAACATTTATGCAAATTTTGGTTTTAACGAAGCCATTGCACACGATCCCAATTCTTTAACCTACATCGTGGAACCCGTTCCCGGGCTTCAGATTTTTGGAATGGACGTATGTAAATATGATGACAATTATGCCAACAACTATCCCGAAACCGGCGGAAGGCTGAAGGAAGAATCGTACAACTGGATTATGCAAAAACTCCAGGAAGCCAAAGACGCCAATAAGCGCGTAATTGGTATGATGCACCACGGCTTGGTTGAGCATTATGTTGGCCAAAAGATTTTATTTGAGGAATATGTAATCGACGGGTGGGATACCCTTTCGGTAAATTTTGCTGATATGGGAATGAAGGCTGTTTTTACAGGCCACTATCACTCTCACGATATTGTTGGTAAAACTTCTGAAAATGGCAATACCATTTATGATATCGAAACCGGATCATCCGTAACATGGCCGTGCCCCTTCCGTACCATCGAAATTACAGACAATGATCTCGTGGACATCAAAACAGGTTTGATTGAAGAAATTGATTACGATCTGGGCGGACAGGATTTTCAGGATTATGCCTACGATTATATTTCTGCCGGATTCCCGATTTTGGTGAATTACATTTTAACGATAGAATATG
>JAGYLT010000372.1 GCA_018400545.1 Bacteroidales bacterium | reverse complement strand
AATTGGTGGTATCCCCTTCGATGGTGGCCGCCAGTGCAAATACGATTTCCGTAGGGTCGGATTCTTTAACCCTTTCCACCAACTGATCGATGGTCAGATCTTTCGGCCCGATGCCCTCCATGGGCGAAATGATGCCACCCAGCACATGGTACAATCCGCGGTATTGTGAGGTTTTTTCGATGGCCATCACATCGCGGATATCTTCCACCACACAAATGATGGACTGGTCGCGCCGGGGATCGTTGCAAATGCTGCAAACATCATGGTCGGAGAGGTTGTAGCAGATTTTGCAATAATTGATGTCATCACGCATTTTGGTGAGCGCGGTGGCAAGTCCCTCTACAGCCGGTTTTTCCTCGCGAAGGAGGTGAAGTGCAAGCCTCAGGGCTGTTCGCCTGCCGATGCCCGGCAGCCTCGACAATTCCTCCACGGCCTGTTCCAGAAGTTTGGATGAGTAGTTATTCAAAGTTTTTTCAGGTAGTCGTTTATCTTTGCAAAAGTAATGGTTTTCCGTTCTTTCATAATGTTTGTTTGAACCGGTCGTTACGACATTGAGTACGCTTGAAATCTTTAAAGCTTCATAATAAAAGAGATGCGTTTTAAAATTCCGATCATCATAATCATTTTGCAGGGGCTTGCCATTTCATTATTTGCGCAAACTTCGGATACACTCAACCAAACCGATGCGGATGGCCTGAAACAGGGTTTCTGGATCAAGAAGGATAATTATGGCCGGGTGGTTTACAAAGGCCGGTTTAAGGATGATATTCCGGTTGGTGAGTTCACATATTATTATGATAACGGAAAGCTAAAAGCCCGTTCGCAACTTAAAAATAAGGGGCAGGATTCCTGGACGATTACCTTTCATAAAAATGGCCGTGTGATGTCGGAGGGCGCTTACAAAAACCAGCAGAAAGACAGTTTGTGGACTTTTTATGATGTTTACGGGCAGGTATTAACCACCGAAACCTACAACTCAGGCGTGTTGCAGGGGAAATTTGTAACCTATTACCAAAGCGGCGACACCACTGAGATTCTCTACTATGATAACGGTTTGAAGCATGGCGACTGGAAGCAGTTTTATAAAAATGGCCACTTGAAAACCGATGGCTGGTATGTGCATGACACCCTGCACGATTCCATCACTTTTTATCATAAAAACGGCCGGGTGATGATGGCCGGAAAATATGATATGGGCCTGCGTATTGGCGACTGGAAGCATTTTGACGAGAATGGAATACCCGAACTGATCGAACATTACCAAAACGGTGTGAAAAACGGCCAGGAAAGATTGCTTGAGTTTAAGCCCGATCAGCATAAACCTTCTGAATCAGAATAATTCCGTGATCTCCGCGAGGCTATCAATAATCGCAGCTCCCGAAGATTCCAGCCTCTTCCGGGATTGATGGCCACCGCTAAAAAGTAAACACCCGATTCCCACCGATTCTGCCACCTCATGGTCATGAAGCGTATCGCCGATCATCAGGATTTCGTTTTTGGGCAGTCCCAGCTTATCCACCAGCAATTTGGCATTCTCAACTTTCGTATGTGCATAGTGGTTATTCAGGCCTACGATTTCCTCAAAAATATTTTTGTCGAGCCTATGATTGATGGTTTCGGTGAGAAATTCCTGTTCCATCGCCGAAAGGATAAACTGCCTGATATTTCTCGCTGAAAGCAATTTAAGTATCGCCAGGGCTTCCGGATTGATTTTAGCGCCGGCAACATTTATTCTGTAATTGTCGATAAATTCCATGGCCACCTCATCCCACTCGTGTTCAGCGAAATCCACACCGGCTTTCCCATAGTAATCCCGGACGGGAAAAGTGAAAATTTCGCGGTACCGGTCTGCTTTGAGTAGCGGGTAGTTTCTTTTATTCAACATCTGGTTCATCGCGCCGATGCTGACATCTATATCATCGAGCAAAGTCCCGTTCCAGTCCCACAGAACAGCTTTTATCCGGCTAAATGATTTGCATTTTTGTCTTTTCAATTTCGGATAGTTGATAATTTGTAAATTCGCAAAAATATAAACCTTTGGATTATGAAAAGTGTAAACCCGGCTACGGAAAAGATAATTCAGGAATATGATGAATATACACCTGAGCAATGCAGCGAAATAACCGGAAAGGTTTTTGAAGCCTGGCAATACTGGCGGACAACGCCTTTCTCGCATCGCACTAGACATATGCATGCGGCAGCAGATTTATTGCTGAAAAGAAAACATGAATTTGCTTTGCTGATGACCCGTGAAATGGGGAAGGTAATCCGTGAATCGGAGGCGGAGGTGGAAAAATCGGCCTGGGTTTGCCGTTATTATGCAGAAAATGCAGAGCGCTTTCTTGCAGATGAAATCATTGAATCGGATGCCGAAAAAAGCTTTGTGGCTTTCGAACCCATTGGCCCGGTGTTGGCCGTGATGCCATGGAATTTTCCTTTCTGGCAGGTGTTCCGGTTTGCAGCGCCTGCTTTGATGGCAGGCAATGCCGGAATACTGAAGCACGCTTCCAATGTGCCGGGATGTGCCCTGGCCATCGAAGAAATTTTCAGAGCGGCGGGTTTCCCGGAGCATTTGTTCCGCAGTCTGCTCATCGGGAGTAAGAGGGTTGAAGCGCTTATAAGTGATGAACGCATCCGTGCTGCAACACTCACCGGAAGTGAATTTGCCGGAAGTAAGGTGGCTGAGGCATCTGGAAAATACCTCAAAAAAACCGTGCTGGAACTTGGCGGATCAGATCCTTATATCGTTCTGGCGGATGCCGACATGGAAAAATGTATTTCAACGGCGGTTAC
>JAGYLT010000371.1 GCA_018400545.1 Bacteroidales bacterium | reverse complement strand
GTCGATCCCGACGCCGGACTCTTTATTGGATTGCGCGGACAGGGATTTATGCTCGGTCAATACCTTGCTAAGCTCTATGTGGATAAATTGGTAGGTAAACCTGTTCCTGCCTATTTTGACCGGTTGACGCTGAAGGGTGACGGGCTGCTTGAAAAGGCTTTTAAATAAAACCTGATCCCCGACAAGATTTGAAACCCTGTCGGGGAATTGTTTATGGATTTTCATTAGATTTGCATGCTAAAAATCGTGCGTTATTATGACTGAACAGGTTAAATTATTAATGGAAATAAAGCGCTCAATTGAAAAAGAGGACACTAGTGCTGAAATCATTTTATTTGGCTCAAGGGCAAGGGGAGACAGTAAGCTTACATCAGATTGGGATATTCTTGTTTTGATCAACAATAACGAAACCCTGGAAGCAGAAGATAGATTTCGAAGTAACTTATATAATCTTGAACTTGAATCAGGTCAAATAATTTCACCCATTGTTTGCTCAAAAGATTATTGGCAGAATAAGCTGAAGTACTCCCCATTATACAACAGCATAAGTAGGGAAGGAATTCGTTTATGAATGAAACAGAAAAAAATGAGTATAGTTTTTATTTGGAGCACAGTTTCGAAATTCATATTGAATAATTGAGCCGCCCCATGGGAACGTTCTGATATTTTTGAAACAGAAACAATAATCGACATCAGCAGTTTCAGCCAAGGCGTTTATCTACTTGAAATAATTGTAGCTTAAACCCATTTTGTCAGGAGATTGATAGAGCATTTGTCCCTTCGTAAGAGAATTATTTTCTTGCCTCTGACACCGTGAATGCCTCCATTTGCAGGGTGTTTTTTTTGCAAAAATGCTAAAACTTTTCCTTCCGGTTTTTCATGGCCATCGTGCTAATTTCTTCTATGGATTTATCATTCCAAAGCTTTTGTTGCCATTTCGTGTAGTCAAATGGCTCACGGTTGATAAGGCTAATAAACCTTTCCGCTTCAACAACGCCCAGCTTTGCGATCAGTGCTTCCAATCCTAATGTTTTTATTTCTGTATCAGTGTACATTATGAATCCAGTATTTTAATGAAGTCCGTCGGGTTAATAATTTTAATATTGGTAAAACGATCTGCTTTCTTTAATATTCCATCGTCAGTAGTGATAAAATATTCTGCTTTTCCTAATATTGCTGTTGCAATGTGTAACGCATCTTTAGATTTTAGCCCGTTTAATATTATGTTTTTTGCAAGTTTTAATAATTCAGTTGATTCATCAATATCGATGATCGCAATGTTTTTCCATTCTTTGATTGCAAATTATCTTTCATTAAAAGGATTTTGATCATTTTCAAATTCTAAAATGTATGACCAAACCAGAAAAAGCTCTCTGCTTTTAATCTTTTGCTGAATAAAAAGTTTTGCTTCAGATTCAATTCTAATCCTGATAGATGACTGCTTATCAAACGGACGGTTAAATGTGCAATTGTCAAGATATATTTTCACTATTGCTTAATACAGTTTCATGCGAAATTAAACATTTCTTCGATTCTTAATTTGGCAATACCTTAATTTTGCACGATTCAATTATTTTGTTAAAAAAAAACAATGAAGTAAGTAATATAAGTTTTTCATGAAGCATTTGATAGAAACCATGTTCACAAAAGCAATCGTAAGAAAACCGGGCAAGTCGGTGGTTAATGGGATCACAACGGCAGCATTGGGAAAAGTAGATTTTCAACTGTTGTGCCGGCAGCATGATGCATACATCCGCGTTTTGAAAAGTTGTGGTTTGGAAGTTACAGTCCTCGATGCCGAAGAGCAGTTTCCGGATTCGGTGTTTATGGAAGATGTGGCATTGCTAACCCCGAAATGCGCTATCATAACGCGTCCGGGTGCTGAGAGCAGGCAAGGAGAGGAACTGCTGATTAAATCAACGCTTGAACAATACTATGATAACCTTGCACTCATTAAAAGCGCGGGAATGGTTGAAGCCGGTGATATCATGATGGCCGGGAATCATTTCTTTATCGGTCTGTCGGAACGCACAAACCAGGAAGGTGCCAGGCAGCTTATTGCTATTCTTGAGCGTTATGGGCATACTGGATCAACGGTGCATTTGCAGGATTTGCTTCATCTTAAAACCGGTTGCTCATATCTGGAAAACAATACAATGGTTGTGATTCCCGCAATGGCCAAAAAAACCGAATTTTCCGGTTATGATAAAATCGTTGTGGACGAGGATGAAAGCTATGCGGCGAATTGTGTCTGGATAAATAACAAAGTTCTGATCCCATCAGGCAATCCAAAACTTAAGGCAAAAGTTATTAACAAAGGATATCAGGTTATCGAAATGGAAATGTCGGAGTTCAGAAAACTGGATGGCGGGCTGAGCTGTTTGTCGTTGAGGTTTTGAGCGATGGGATTATTGTAAAAAGACATAGCCCGGCACCGGATTCAATAAGCCAACTAATATTATTTTTGCCATGATTCACGAAATATGGTTCACTGAATTCTGAATAAAAACGCTTAAAACAAAAATAATTTCAATATTTTTTCTGGATCTGTAAAAATGCGATTTATCAGGTTTTTCATACAAATCATAATTTGCAGGATAAAGAAATAATGCTCCCGAAATACCGGTAAAAGTTTATGTATTAACAAATAACTTAGTAGCCATTAACTTCTCCACACATGCTTTCCATCATCGTAGCCATCGCAAAAAACCACGCCATCGGGAAGGACAACCAACTTCTGTGGCACATTTCCGAGGACCTGAAACGATTCAAACGGATCACTGCCGGACACAAGGTGATCAT
>JAGYLT010000370.1 GCA_018400545.1 Bacteroidales bacterium | reverse complement strand
AAAAAATCTCTAAGTTTGGAGGTTGAAAGCGACTTTTTGCCGTACCTTTATTTACTGATTGCAGCAGTAATTTTTGATACTTTTTAATCATTAAAAAATTCACGAAAAGATGAAAGAACAACATATCATCAGGGAGTCCTGGCAGCAGTTGTACGGCCGGGATCAAGAAGACCGCCTGCAGGCTTTTTTGCTATCGCTGGATGATTTCAGGGCACAGCATTCCATTACCCCGCAGGAACCGGAGTGGTACAAAGATGCGATCGTTTATTCGCTGTATGTGGACCTTTTCAACAAGGATTTCACCGGATTGACCAAAAAACTGGATTACATTCAGCAGCTGGGTGTCAACTGCCTCTGGTTGTTGCCCATTCTGGATTCGCCCATGCGCGATGCAGGGTTCGACATCCGCCGCTACACAAAAGTGAGGGATGACTTGCTGGGATTACCTGCCGGCGCTTCGGAGGAGGAGAAAAAGGCAGTGTTCCGCACTTTTCTCCACGAAGCGCACAACCGCGGCATAAGGGTAATTTTTGATATTGCCATGAATCATACTTCCGATGAGCACCCCTGGTTCCTGGAGTCGCGCAAAGGCCCCGGCAACGCTTACCGCGATTATTACATCTGGAATAAAGATACCAACCGCTACACCGAAACAAGGTTACTTTTCAAGGGTATGGAGGATAGCAACTGGGAGCCTGACGGTGATTGGTACTATTTTCACCGGTTCTTCAGTTTTCAGCCCGACCTGAATTACCGCAACCCTGACGTGCTGACAGCCATGTGCAGCAATCTGCTGTACTGGGTTGGCGAGGGCGTGGACGGCTTCCGCGCCGATGCAATTCCCTATCTCTGGAAAGAAGAAGGTACCGATTGCGAAAACCTCCCGCAGACACATACTATTGTAAAATTATTCCGGGCCGTACTCGATTACATCAGGCCCAATACGCTATTGCTTGCCGAAGCGTGCCAGCAACCCGTTGAGGTAGTCAAATACTTCGGCGACGGAGATGAATGTCATGCCGGCTATCATTTTCCGCTGATGCCACAGCTTTTCAAGGCCATCGCCATGGAAAACAACGAGCCTGTGAGGCACACACTCAGCAATGAAGTAACTCCTTCTATCCCCGAAAAAGCGCAATGGTTCACATTTTTGCGTTGCCACGATGAGCTGAGCCTTGAACTGGTGTATGTGTCGGAAGAAGACCGCGCTTACATTCACAAACATTACTGCCATCAGCCCGAATGGGATTTCCGCGTGGGCGAAGGTATTTCGGCCAGGCTGTCGGAGCTGATGCTACGCAACCCCGACAAAATTGCCCTGGCTTTTTCCATTATGCTCACCCTGCCGGGAACACCCATTATTTATTATGGGGATGAGTTCGGAAAGCTCAATGATGAGGCGTATTACCATCAAAAAATCAAAGAGACGGGAAAAGACGATACCCGTTTTCTGGTGCGGGGAAAGATTGACTGGCAGCAAACAGAGCGCGACCTGGAAGATGAAAACAGCTTTACGGGCAGGGTATTCGGCAGGGTATCGCGGCAGGTGCAGGTGCGCAAACAGCACAAGGCATTTGGAAGGGGATCGCTTTCCCATGTGGGAGTAGCCAACCCGGACGGCAAGGTCAACAAGCATATTCTGGCCTATATCAGAAAATACCAAAACCAGCGCATTCTGGTTATCAACAATCTTTCATCAGCGGCCCAAACCTTCAAAATCCATGTTCAGCCTGAAATAAGCTGGATTGATTTGTTTGGCACCTCCGGAGATTACGATGAAAAGAACCAATACCTGTCCATGGCACCTTATGCGTACCTGTGGCTGAAATTGTGATTTTCAAATGACAACGGGAATTGATAAAACCAAAAAAGCGCATCCGTCCGGATGCGCTTTTTTTTATTGTCGATGGAATCTAATCCAAAATTGCAGCACTTGCAGCGTTGATGTTGCGGTCAACTTTTTTAAAAAGCCCCTGCAACACTGTTCCCGGCCCCACTTCGATGATGGTTTTGGCGCCATCGGCAATCATATTTTTCATAATCTGTGTCCAGCGTACCGGAGCGGTGAGCTGGGCGATAAGGTTCGACTTAATGATTTCAGGGTCAGTAACCGGTTGCGCAGTTACATTTTGATATACCGGGCAAATTCCACGGCTAAATTTTGTGGAATCGATGGCTTTGGCCAGTTCAACGCGGGCCGGCTCCATGAGCGGTGAATGAAAAGCTCCCCCAACTTTGAGCGGCAGAGCGCGCTTGGCGCCTGCTTCTTTCAGCTTTGCGCAGGCATCATTCACACCTTCGACCGAGCCGGAAATAACCAGCTGCCCGGGGCTGTTGTAGTTGGCCGGTACCACCACGCCATCGATCTCCTTGAGGATTTTTTCCACAACGTTGTCGTCGAGGCCAAGGATGGCTGCCATGGTAGAAGGCTCCATTTCGCAAGCTTTCTGCATGGCTACTGCCCTTTTGGAAACCAGTTTCAGGCCATCGTCGAAAGTGAGGCATTTGTTGGCTACCAGGGCAGAGAATTCGCCCAGGGAGTGGCCTGCAACCATATCGGGCCTGAAATCTTCTTTTAACATACGGGCCAGAATAACCGAATGGAGAAATATTGCCGGTTGGGTTACGCGGGTTTGTTTCAGGTCATCATCCGTGCCTTCAAACATCAGGTCGGTAATTTTGAAACCCAATATTTTATTGGCTTTGTCGAACAGTTCTTTTGCTGCCGGGTACTTCCCATACAGGTCTTTACCCATGCCCACATATTGTGCACCCTGTCCTGGGAAAACATAAGCTTTCATAAGTTTTGTTTTTATCTTCGGTTACCT
>JAGYLT010000037.1 GCA_018400545.1 Bacteroidales bacterium | reverse complement strand
CTAAACCCGTACCGGGTTTTTTTTTTGATCTTTTTCCTTAGCCTGACGGCTATGCGATCCTTCGGGGGCTGTGCGTATCTACTAACATATAAAAACCGTGCGTATCAATTTCAAAAGAAAAGCCGTGCGTGTCTACAACCACAAAAAATTATCATTACGTCAATAAATAACCGCCATCCACAACCAACGTTTCACCGGTGATATGCGAAGAAGCTTCACATGCCAAAAAAAGCACCGCATTTGCCACATCTTCGTGTGTTGCAATTTTTTTAAGTGGAGTTCGCTTTTTCACGTTTTTAGCAAGTTCGGGGGCAACTTTCCGCAGCCCGTCCGAATCAACCAGTCCCGGCGCCACTGCATTCACCCTGATTTTATAATCCGCAACCTCGGCAGCAAGCGACCTGGTGTAGGCAATCACCGCACCCTTGGTTGCATCGTAATGGGCCGTTTTTCCGAACCCGGGATGCAAACCATTTATACTCGCCATGTTTATGATATTGCCACCTTTGTTGGTTTTCATCATTTTGATGGCTTCCCGGCTGCAAAAAAACACGCCCTTGGTATTCAACTCGAAAACGGCATCCCATCCCACCTCATCCAAATCTTCCTGCAATGACAGTCCAAAGATTCCTGCGTTGTTGACCAGAACGTCAACACCACCATAATGTTCATGTATTTTGCTAAACGTATTTTTCACCGCATTTTCGTTTGTGATATCGCAATTGATGAATCGTGAAGCTGTCGGGTACTGTGCAAATTCCTCCTCCAGCAATTTTGCCTGATCGGTGCTGTGATTAAAAATGACAGCCACATTTGCGCCGGCTCCGGCGAGCCGCATCGAAACGGCACGGCCGATATTTACTGCCCCGCCGGTGACGACTGCCGTTTTGCCTTTTAATGAAAATATCTCTTTTATCGGTTTCATGGTATTGGTTTTAAGTATGAAAAAATCGTTTAATTGTATTTTGGTGCTCCGGGTATTTACGGCTTAGCTCCTCACGGTTTCCAGGCAAATAATCCGAAAATTCAAATCCCGGGGCCATGGTCGTTCCGAACAAAGCAAACTTTCCTTTACC
Organism: Bacteroidales bacterium; assembly: GCA_018400545.1. The sequence continues at coordinate 11,183 of JAGYLT010000037.1, read as the reverse complement.
AATGAGTTTTGTGCCCTGCCAGGTGTGTGGAGGGACAATTAGTTGAGGAGTCTGACCTTTCATAATATCCTGGCCCAGAACGAATGTTTCTATTTTTCCTTCCGGAGAAACCTGGATTTGCTCAGCGGGATCGCCTGCATAAAAGTGCCAGATTTCGGAGCCGGGTAATTTATGCATTTCTGAAAAACGCTCCGGGGTGATCAGGTAATAAATGCAGGTTTCGAGAGGGTGTTTGTTATCAAAACCATGTGGAAGGCAACTCCCGGAAAGCTGATGATCCGATCGGTAAGTTTCATGGTAATATCCGCCCTCTCCGGGCAGGGGCTCCAGTTGGAGTTTATTGATGATGTCCTGAGCGGTCATAATTCAACTATTTTTGTCATCTGAAAAGTCAACGAATGTATAAAAAACTATTATCATGAAACGATTTAAACTGGCGAGCAGACGAGAAAGATGGGGGCTGACGATTTATGGCTGGTTGCTGATTTTGATGTTGCTGGTTTTGATTTTCTGGGGATTTGTCAGGTTTATCGTTCCGTTTTTGTCGGTTGAGGAAACTATGGATGCGAAAATTATGGTGGTGGAAGGTTACGTTCCGGATTATGCCTATCCCGGTATTATCCGGATTTTCCGGGAGGAGGATTATGAATTTATCGTCACATCGGGCACTTCGTTCGATCAGGGATTTTACATTGCCGGCGTTAAGACTGCTGCCGATCTGATCAGGAACTCTTTGCTGAAACTGGGATTTGATTCCACGAAAGTGGTAGCTGTACCGGTACCCCCCGAAGTGTACAAAGACCGCACCTGGCATTCGGCACTTTATACATTTAATTACCTCCGGGAGCATTTTCCGGATGTTAAAAAAGTAAATATTGTTTCACTGGGTCCGCACGCCCGCCGCAGCAAATACCTCTTTGAAATGGTTTATGAGCCGGAAATCGAACTTGGCAATATTGTTATTCCTCACGTCAGTGTCAGGGCTAACGATTGGTACACCTCAAGCCGGGGATTCAGAACAGTGCTCAATGAATCCATTGCTTACCTTTACGCCAGGCTTTTTTTCAGGCCTGATAAATCAAAAGATTCATCCGAACCAAAACCCTGATTTCTTGTTGATACCTCACAATAAATAAAATCAACATACAAATGAAAAAAACTGGAATATTCTACGGCTCAACATTGGGTAATTGCCGTAAAGTTGCTGAAAAGATACAAGCTGAATTTGGCCCTGAAAATGCAGACCTGATCAGTATTGAAAATGTAAAACCATCTGTTTTTAAAGAATATGGTAATCTCATCCTTGGAACTTCAACATGGGGTGTGGGCGAGATGCAGGAGGACTGGGAAAATTTCGCCCATCAAATCACCAAAATCGATATGACCGGAAAAAAAGTTGCATTTTTTGGCATCGGTGATCAGGTTGAGTGGGCCGACAGTTTTGTGAATGGCATGGGCATGCTGCATCACCGGGTTTCGAAAATTGCTGATGTTGTGGGATATACTTCTATGGAGGGCTACGACTTTGAGATTTCCCTTGCTGTGAAAGATGATCAATTTGTTGGGCTTGCCATTGATGAGGTGAACCAGGCTGATTTAACTGACGATCGCATTAAAAATTGGGTTGATCAACTTAAAAAGGAATTGAATTAAGAAATGACATTGCCCGGATTAATCATCCTAATCCAATATGGCCTTTTTGGAGTGCTGTTTTTTGCTGTGCTTTTGCAGGTAAAAAAAGATGGCAGGGAATTGTTTGGCCGCCCCTCCATGAATGTGGCAACGCAAATGATTGGCAAACTTTCTTTGTTTGTTCCCATACTGGTTTTGCCGGCCGCAGCATATGGCTTTAATTTTTCGTGGTATCCTTCAAATTTTTGGATGGTCTGGAGTTCGGTTGCGGTAAGTTTTTTTGCCATGATCTTCCTGAGCCTATCCCTCGTGCAAATGGGAAGATTCACAAAAATGGGACTTCCCAAAAATGATAAAATAGAACTCCAGACCAAAGGTGTTTACTCCGTTAGCAGAAATCCGATGTATTTCGGATTGTTTATCCTGGCGTTTGCAGCATTGCTTTATGCACCCAATCCCATCATCTTTATTTTTACAATCATTGGCATTTCAATACATCATATCATTATTAAAAGCGAAGAGCGGTTTTTGGAAACTGAGTTTGGCGACGGTTGGCATCAATACAAATCAAAGGTGCGGAGGTACATATAAAAAAAGGTGTGAAATGCATCCACACCTTTCAAACAAAAATTGAGAAAATTTAAATCTATAAGGCCCCGTCATCGTAGGCCCGTTCACCATGAATGGATTCGTCAATACCTAACGTTTCATCACTTTCGGTAACTTTAACCGGTGTAATAAAGTTGATGATAGCAAGCATGATGTAGGTGAAAATAAATGCATAAGCCGCACCTCCAAATACCGCAACTACCTCTTTGAAGAAAAACGCCGAATTGCCATCCAGCAATCCGGATTGCCCGTTGATGTGTTCATAAGCAAATACACCCAGCAGGATTGTGCCCAGCATACCACCAACACCGTGGACTCCCCAAACGTCGAGTGCATCGTCCCAACCCAGTTTGTTTTTCAGATGAACGGCCCAGTAGCAAACAAATCCGGCTGCAATACCAATGAGCATGGCCGACCATAATGGGACAAAACCCGCTGCAGGCGTAATGGTGGCAAGTCCTGCAACAGCACCTGTCATCAGGCCGACAAATTTTGGTTTACGTCCTCTGACCCATTCTACCACAAGCCATGTAATAGCAGCAAATGATGCCGCCACATCCGTATTCAGAAAGGCCAGGGTAGTAATCGCATCCACATCCAGCTCGCTGCCTGCATTAAAACCATACCATCCAAACCACAGCAAACCGGTGCCTATGGCTACCAAAGGAATGCTGTTGGGGGGTGAGAATGTATCGCGCCGTTTTCCAACATAAAATACCGAAGCCAGTGCCGCAAAACCTGCTGTAGCATGCACCACAATACCACCGGCAAAATCAAGAACACCCCATTGGGCCAGCAGTCCGCCACCCCATACCATGTGTACGAAGGGATAATAAACCAGGATTTGCCACACGATCAGAAAACCCAATATTTGGCGCAACACGGTTAACAAGCGTCCCAGACGTAGTAGGAAGCGATGGCAAACATCTGATAGGCAATAAAAATATAAATGGGATATTTACCATTGTCGTATGCCTGATCGAACTAAATCTCGGCGAGAAAAGCGATGAACAAGTTCCGATATTTCGCCGCCTTCACGCCGCTAAACAAAGTGTATAACTGATGGTTACCACAAAATGGTTGTGATGCCCAGCGAAATTGTCAAAGAATTGCATCAGTAACACCGGTGAATGCTCTTTCCGGCAAGGCCTCCATAGAAAAACGCCAGACCTGAGTGTCATAAGCATTACCAGGCTGCAGGCCAAAAATCATAAAACCGGTCGGTTCAATGTCGAACATAATTTGAGTCCCTATTTTAAAGTGAAAAGGTTTCGAAACAATGAAAATACTTTTCGCGGTTGGGTTGGTAATTACTACGCTTACCAAGCGGAATAACTCTATCTGTAATCTAAACTCTCGGCCGTGGTGATCCTAGATTCACAACGCCGTCGAAATCGTCATCGTTTTTGCTGCAGAGGTAGTAGTTTCCGGTGGCTGCTCCCACAAAAACATTGTAATCAGTCTCTTTATGCGTACCACAAACCAGTTCCTTTAAAAAAGAGCAATGAGTTATCCGAACTGCATGCCATAGTAAGTTCATGGCGCCAGCGGTGCGATGGGCAGGTTTCAAGCCCGTTGTGCTGCAATGGTTCCCTCCAGTACATGGCCTGTACTGTCTTCGCCATACTCGAAATAATTGTTACCTGCCGACATGCCATTGGGGAAAAAGTAATCGGTAACTGTGAGTGTGATCACCTCCTGGATGTCGTAAGAAACAAACAGGTCAGCTTCCTGCATACTGTTTGAGTTGGTGGAGTATGAACCCCAGGCGCCAATGGTAAAGCCGGAGTTTGAATAGCTGGCCCACGGCTGGATGGCAGGTGAGTTTCCAAAGTCTGTTCCGCGCCAGACGTACCTGTTAAAAAAGTCTGTTCCCACATCAAAGTTCCCGCCGTCCTGGGCGCTGGTAGTAATGCAAAATCCTGCAATAAAAAACAGTGCAAGAAATCCTTTTTGTAAATAATTCCTTTTCATGAAAATTTGGTATTTGTTAATGAACGTTAAACGCTGCAAAGCTTCACTTTTCATCCATTTCTCACAATACCGGAATTTCTGAAACTAACTTCAGTGTGGCACTTAAGCATTATACGTGTTTCACGCAAACCATTTCATAATGGTAAGAAAATGAATAGATAAGAGGGCCAATCTGACAACTTGGACAAGCCAAAACTGGTAACCCGCCAATTTTTATGTAACCACTCCTGTTTGGTTTTGGCTTGTACAAGTTGGGAAAGAGAGAAACTAAATCTCAATGATGTTATTCCGGATGGCAAACTTGATGAGGTCAACAGTGGATTTAAGTTCCAGTTTTTGCATGATGTGATTTTTGTGCGATTCAACGGTCCGGACGCTGATGAAGAGTTGATCTGCAATTTCGGTATTGGATGAGCCTTCGGCAAACAATTTCAGAATTTCAGTTTCGCGGACCGACAGTTGATTTCCTCTTCCGTTAACTTCGCTTTTTGCCTGTTGGATAAAACTTCGCAGGATTACATTGGAAATGGACTGGCTAAAATATTCTTCGCCCCTGTAAACCGAAATTACCGCTTCCTGGAGTTCGGCCCGGTTGGTGGTTTTTGGGAGATAGGCCTTTGCCCCGGCCTTTACGGCATTAAAAATATAATCTTCGGTATTGTACATCGAAAGCACCACTACTTTGATGTTGGGATATCCGGCCGCAAGTTTTTTGGTAATTTCAATACCTGAGATATCCGGCAGGTTGATGTCGAGCAAAACCACATCGGGCTTATGGGATTTTAGTAAGGCGAAAAAGTGTGATCCGGAATCTGCCTCGCCGATGATTTCAAACTTTTCGTTACCTGAAAGCAATGCCTTGATCCCGTCACGGACAATCAGGTGATCTTCAACCAGGATAAGTTTAATGGTATTTTGTCCTGCATTTTCCATGCTGCTTAGTTTTAAATTTTGCATTCAAACCTAATCTTGGTTCCATGACCGGGCGAGGTAATGATTTGTAGAAAGCCATTGATGATTTGGGCACGCTCAAACAGGTTGTTCAGGCCATTTCCGCCCGAGTGTTCCGTACTTTCCAAATCGAAACCCTTACCGTCGTCTTTAATGTCAAGCTTTATCAATTGCTTTTCAAAATTCAGGTTTACCTCGATCAGCGATGCCTTTGCATGTTTTATGGCATTGGTGAGGGCTTCCTGGCAAATCCTGTAGATGTAGATTTTGGTTTTGTTCGCTATTTTCAGGCCTGGCCCTGTGGTTTTAAAATGTACAGGTATGCCGGCAGATTGACTAAAGTTTCGGCAGAGATTTTTCAATGCCGTAGTTAGCCCGAATTCATCAAGCACCGAGGGGGCCAGATCATTCGACATCCTGCGGATGTCCTCAATGGTCTGATCGAAATAACCTTTGATTTTGGCCATTTGATCGTTATCGCCTGAGCTTTCCGATTCACAATAATTTTCAAGCTGGAGTTTTATGGCAATGAGCGATTGCCCCAGTCCATCATGCAAATCCCTGGATAGGCGCTGCCGCTCTTTTTCCTGCCCGTCGATAATTGAGCGGAGCCGCTTTTTCTTTTCCTCGTTTATCAGTTCCTGTTGTTGATGCAACTGGTCAGCCATTTGATTGAATGCCGTTGTAAGTTCACCAATTTCATCGTTTGATGTAACCGGCAGTTGAATATTTAGGTTTCCCTCCGAAATGTTACCGGCTGCATTTTTTAGCTGAATAATGGGAGAGGTAATTCTTCTGGCTAAAATGTACGCAAAAACAAAAATCAGCACGGCAACGATTAATCCTATCAATAAAAAATCAGATAATAAATTTCTGATGGGCGACATGGCCTCGGCTGTGTCAATCTCTGCCAGGATCACCCAGTTTAACCCGGGAATGTCCAGTGGGCTAAACGAACTCAAAACGCCAATGCCGCGGTAATCGTCAATGATGGAAATATCCGATTTTCCATTAAGCGCTTCTTTTGTGCCACGGGTATTAACAACCGTTTTCAAAACAGAATTTTCCTTAAACCGGGATTGGCTTCTCATGAGCGAATCCGGCCCAACGAGGTAGGATTCACCACTATTTCCCAGGCCATCATTTGGGTTGTTTTCCAGCATAATACGGTTAATCTCTTCCAGCGACATCTCCATAATTAGCGCTGAAACCTGCGGGTTTTCATAAATCGGCGCGGATATAATTATTACCGGTTCGTTACTTTCGGTTGGAATTTGGAGCTCGTGAATTTCTACATCGGGAGCCAATAATTTTTCTTTAGGAATTTTAATGTCTAAATCTGAACTACCAAAATGCTGAATGTGTTTCCAACTATCCGGATCATTAACGCTAAAACTGATAGCGATGCCGGATGAATCCAGAAAAATGATCTTGCTGTAATATCTTGCTATGCCAAGATAATTGGTCAAATATTGACTCAGTGATTTTTCCGGATCAGTGCCGGAGTTTTCCCGGGATTCGTTGTCGCTAAGCCATTGAGCAACATTTTTTGCTTCTCCGGTTTTTGAAAGCAAACGAATATCACGAATGCGGTCCTGGAAAAATGATTCGATCTGCATTTTTTTGTTTACCCTCACTGAGGTTAACTGATCGAATGTCCGGTTAAGCAGGGCTTCCCGTGAGGTGTAAAACGATAAAACAGCAACAGCAATTAATCCTGAAACACCAAGGATTACGAAATAAACCACAAGTTTTTCGTTGAGTGAAATATGCCGCATTTGGCGACCAAAGATAGAGTAATTAATGATGAATGGTTTAATGCCTGAGCCCGATAATTTACTTCTGGAAATATTTAAAAATTGTATTTTTACAAATTAAAATAATATAGAAAAACTTAACATATGTCAGGACACAATAAATGGTCAACCATTAAGCGGAAGAAGGGTGCGGCAGATGCCAAACGCTCGAAGATTTTTTCGAAGATTATTAAGGAAATTACTGTTGCAGTAAAGGAAGGAGGCCCTGATCCCGAAGCCAACCCAAGGCTGAGGCTTGCAATACAAAACGCCAAAGGGGCCAGTATGCCCAAAGACAACATCGAACGCGCCATCAACAAAGGCAGCGATAAGGATTCGGCTGCGTTTACCGAACAAACTTTTGAAGGTTATTTGCCCAATGGCATCGCGGTTTATGTGGAGTGCACCACCGACAACCAACAGCGCACGGTAAGCAGCGTTCGCGCGATTTTTAATAAATATGGCGGAAACCTGGGGACCTCCGGCTCGTTGAGTTTCCTGTTCGACAGAAAAGGTATTTTTTCCATCCCGCTGAAAGAAGATATGGATATGGAAGAATTTGAACTGGAAGTGATTGATGGCGGTGCTGAGGATATTGCCGAAGAAGAGGGAATGATAACCGTTACCACCTCCATGGAAGATTTTGGCCGCATGCAAAAAAAACTTGAAGAAATGGGCATTGAAGCCGAAAATGCAGAGCTACAGCGCATCCCTAACGACACCACAACGCTTGAACTGGAAGATGCCAAAAAAATACTGAAAGTGATCGAAGTATTCGAAGATGATGATGATGTGCAGAAGGTGTTTCACAACATGGAAATTACAGAAGAAATTATGGCAGAAATGGACTGATCCTCCGTGAAATTGTATATGATGAAGCCGGTATAACCTACCGGTTTTTTTATTAACAAAAATTTCAAAACCCTAATTTTCAGTACTTTTTCAACTTTCTTACTTATCAACATCCGGCGGCATCAGCAGGCATTTTCATTAATTTTGTAACCTCTTTTCTTTATTAATCACCATTCATAATAGCTTCATTTATGTATCTGATTTTTGATACCGAAACCACCGGCCTGCCCCGGAATTTTAATGCCCCGCTCACCGATTTTGAAAACTGGCCAAGGATGGTCCAGATAGCCTGGCAGCTTCACGATTTTGATGGTTCACTAATTGAAGGAAAAAACTACATCGTCAGGCCCGACGGCTACACCATCCCTTTCAATTCCGAAAAAATTCATGGTATCTCAACCAAAATGGCCGAACATTACGGAAAGGATATCCATTTTGTTTTGAAACAATTTTCAGATGCCATCGCAAGATGCTCCCACATTGCCGGCCATAATGTTGAGTTCGATATCAATATCGCCGGTTCAGAATTCCTGAGAAACGGCCTTGAAAACCCGCTCCGCGGAAAACCTGTAGTGGATTCGATGCAGACTACTGTGGATTTTTGTGCATTGCCCGGCGGCCGTGGCGGACGTTTTAAATACCCCAACCTTTCGGAGTTGCATAAGAAGCTCTTCGATGTGGAGTTTGAAGAGGCCCACAATGCCACCGCCGACGTGATTGCTACTTCCCGCTGTATCCTGGAACTTATCCGGCTAAATGTAATTGGCGAACGCCATCTGAAAGTTGATCCGGCTGAGCTGAAAGAATTCCGGGAGAAAAACCGGATTCCCATTGAACCCGAAAATATCGCTTTTGAATCCAATAAAGAACTCAGCGAAAAGCTGGCTAAACAAATATCCGAACCCAAAACCGCAAAAGCGGATGAAGCCAGCATCGAGAAACTGGTTGCCGAGCCGTTCACCCATTTGCACGTGCATTCCTATTTTTCGGTGCTCAATGCCACACCATCCGTTGAAGCCCTGGTGAAAAAAGCCAAATCGCTGGGAATGAATGCCCTTGCCATCACCGATCTCGGTAATCTGTTCGGGGCTTTTCAGTTTATTAAAGTTGCTCAAAAAAATGAGCTGAAACCCATTATTGGCGCAGAATTGTATCTGGTTAAAGACCGGAAAAAAGTTAAATTCACAAAAGATGATCCCGACAGGCGATCCCAACAATTGTTCCTGGCAAAAAATTTAAACGGTTACCGGAACTTATCGAAGTTAAGTTCGCTGGGCTGGATTGAGGGCAATTATGGTGGATTTCCCCGCATCGATAAAGAAATTCTAAAGGCATGTAAGGATGATCTGATTACAACAACGGGTGGCATATACTCTGAAGTGAATAACCTGATCCTGAATGTGGGAGAGCAGCAGGCTGAGGAAGCTTTTATCTGGTGGAAAGAGCAGTTTGGCGATGATTTTTATGTGCAGCTTAACGGCCATGAAACCCCCGAAGAAGAGCGTTCCAACGCAGTTTTGTTGGAGTTTGCGAAAAAGCATAACGTTAAAGTGATTGCTGCCAACGAAGTATTTTTCCTGGAAAAAGAAGATTTTGATCTGCACGACAGCCTGATCTGCATCAAGGAAAACGAATACCAATCCACCCCTAAGGGCCGGGGTCGTGATAAGCGTTTCGGATATACCAGCGACCAGTATTATTTTAAGTCACAAAAAGAAATGCAGTCGCAATTTGCCCACATCCCCGAAGCCATAACGAATACGCAGGAGATCGTGGACAAAATTGAATCATTCGGGCTGAAGCGCAATCCGATGATGCCCGAATATAATATCCCTAAAGATTTTGGAACCATAGAAGACTACCGGGAAAAGTTTACTGAGGAAATGCTCATCAAAGAATTTAATGAGGAGAAAGGTGAGCAAAACTTCGAACGACTGGAAGGATACGACAAAGTGATTCGCATCAAATTCGAATCGGACTACCTGACCCATCTTACTTATGAGGGTGCGAAAGAACGGTATGATGAGCTTACCGACCAGGTGAAGGACCGCATTGATTTTGAGTTAAAAGTGATCAAAAAAATGGGATATCCCGGATATTTTTTGATTGTTTGGGATTTCCTGCGCCAGGCCCGTGAAATGGGTGTTTGGGTAGGGCCGGGTAGAGGGTCTGCCGCTGGTTCTGTTGTGGCATATTGCCTCAGGATCACGGATGTTGACCCCATCAGTTATGATCTTCTTTTTGAGCGTTTTCTGAACCCCGACCGTATTTCGCTGCCCGATATCGACATCGACTTCGATGAAGACGGGCGCGAACGTATCCTCAACTGGGTGGTGGAAAAATACGGCCAGGATCGGGTAGCACACATCATCACTTTTGGGAAAATGGCACCCAAAATGGCCATCCGCGATGTGGCACGTGTAAAACAGCTTTCACTTTCGGAGGCCAACCGCCTGGCAAAACTCATCCCGACAAGGCCCGGAACGAGCTTTAAAGATGCCTACAAAGAAACCCCGGAATTGTTAAAAGAGAAGAATTCTTCCAACGATCCACTGGTGAAAAACACCCTCATCAGCGCTGAGAAAATGGAAGGTACTGTCAGGAATATCGGCACGCATGCCTGTGGCATCATCATCAGCAAGGACAGCCTTTTGGATCATATCCCGCTGAGCACGGCAAAAGACGCAGATCTATTGGTAACCCAGTTTGACGGCTCCCACATCGAGGATGCCGGCATGCTTAAAATGGATTTCCTGGGATTGAAAACATTGTCGATTATTAAAGATACCATCGAGAATATCAAAAAATCAAAGGGCGATGAAATCGACATCAACAATATTCCACATGACGATAAACAAACATTTGAGCTCTATAGCCGCGGCGATACAACCGGCGTGTTCCAGTTTGAGTCGGACGGGATGAAAAAAAATCTGCGTCAGCTTAAACCCAACCGGTTTGAGGATCTGATCGCCATGAATGCCCTTTACCGTCCGGGCCCGATGGAATACATTCCGAACTACATCCGGCGGAAGCACGGCAAAGAAAAGGTGGAGTATGACATCCCTGAAATGGCCGAATATCTTAAGGAAACTTTCGGGATTACGGTTTACCAGGAGCAGGTGATGCGCCTGTCGCAAAAGCTGGCCGGGTTTACGCGCGGGCAGGCCGACAACCTGCGGAAAGCCATGGGAAAGAAAAGAGTGGCCTTGCTGAACGAACTGGAACCCAAGTTTTACAAGGGTGCCGAAGAACGTGGCCACAAAAAAGAGGTGGTGGCCAAAATCTGGAAAGACTGGCTGGAGTTTGCCAAATATGCTTTTAACAAATCGCACTCCACCTGCTATGCCTATGTTTCTTACCGGATGGCAT
>JAGYLT010000369.1 GCA_018400545.1 Bacteroidales bacterium | reverse complement strand
CGCGTGTTTATTAGCTGACCGGTAAAAAATATGAGAAGATACAGCGCCTTTTTTCTGTTATTGCTTTTGAGCGGATTTGTTTTCGGCCAGGACTATTTAAAAATTGCCGACAGCACTTACCGGGAAGTCAGCAAAAAACCAGGTGACACCGCTTTGCTACGTGTGTTTGCATCAGCCACAACCAACATTTCTGTTTCGCTTTCTGATACGGCCTATTATTATGCTTCAGAGCTTTACAGAATGTCTGACCTTTCCAATTACCGGTATGGCCTTGCGCTGGCACTAAATTACCAGGGAAGGATACTTGAACAGCAGGATTACAGGCGCTCTATTGAAAAATACAACCAGAGCCTGGGAATATCGGGTAAAGAAGGGTTCAGGAAATTACAATCGAGCACCCTGAACAACCTCAGCATTGTATATGCCATGATGGGAGAATACAACCGTTCCATCGACAATTTGCTGCAATTGCTAAAACTGGCCGAAGAAATGAACGACGATTTACGCAAATCAGTGGCTTTAAATAATATCGGGCTCAGGTATCACGACATGGGAAATCCGGAAATTGCGCTGGGGTACTATAACAGAGCCAGAAAAATAAATCTGAAAACCGGCGCCACTGACCGTTATGCAACGAACCTCTCGAACATGGGGAATGCCTATCAAGTGATGTGGTTTAGCGATACTTCCAATAAATCCTACTACGATTCGGCACGTGCTTTTCAAATGCATGCCCTGAAAATTCATCGGAAAAATGCGGATAAATATAAATTGCAATACGGATACCAATCGCTTGTTTACCTGTATTCCGAAAAAGCGCAGATGAATCTTGCCAGACAGGCACTTGATTCAGCCGAATATTTTGCCCATGCGGTGGATGACCACTACGGAATTATAAACCTGAAAAGTGTTAGAGGCCATTTATTAAACGAGGGAAAAAAATATGCGGAAGCCATTCCCATTTTACTTGATGCCCTGAAGATGGCCAAAGAGATGAATTACCGGACCATCCTCATCGATCTGTATGACGAACTGAGCAAGAGCTACTCGGGGCAGGAAAATTATTTGAAAGCTTACGAATACAATCAAAAATTCCAGGAACTGGAAGATTCGTTGCAAAACTTCGAAAAGAGCAGGGCTTTTGCACAAATAAATACCTATGAAAAGGAGAAGGCTGAAAAAGAGCGTGAAATTCTGAACAAGAATTTGGAAATTCAGGAATTGAGATTCATCCGGCAGCGGCTGATCAGAAACTCCATCATCATTGTTGGGTCACTGATTCTGCTTATGCTGATCGGGCTCTGGCAGCGATACCGGTTTATCAGGCGCACCAAATCGGAACTGGAAGATAAAAACAAGATCATCGAAATTGAAAGGGATAAGTCCGATAAACTATTGATAAATATATTGCCGGAAGAAACAGCAAGGGAACTAAAAATATCCGGAAAATCCAAAGCCAAACTGTTTGAAATGGTTACGGTGATGTTTGCCGATTTTAAGGGCTTTACCATGATGGCCGAAAAAATGTCGCCGCAGGAACTGGTAGATGAAATTGACCATTACTACAAAACTTTCGACGAGATTATTACACGTCACAACATCGAAAAAATTAAAACCATTGGCGACGCCTACATGTGCGCCGGGGGTTTGCCCATTCCCAACAGCACAAATCCGGTGGATATGCTGATGGCAGCCTGTGAGATCAGGGATTTTATGAATCGGCACAAAGCTGAGAAAATGGCGGAAGGCAAACCCTATTTCGAAGCCCGCATCGGTGTGCATACCGGGCCGGTGGTGGCCGGTATAGTAGGAACCAGAAAGTTTGCCTATGATATCTGGGGAGATACGGTAAACATAGCCTCGCGGATGGAATCAAGCGGTGAGGTGGGAAAAGTCAATATATCTCAAACCACCTGGGAAAAGGTAAAAGACATATTTAATTGCACATATCGCGGCAAGCTCGAAACCAAGAACAAAGGCCTGATGGATATGTATTTTGTGGCGTGTATGAAGTAATTAGCCTCCTCCTTGGCCTACTTCGCTTCTTTTGCTCAATTTTCATTTCTCAAATTGCCAACTTCCCAACTCATTACTCACAACTTTCCCAAATCTCTTCAGTCTCTTCTTCCTCTTCAGTCGCCTATTTCGCTTCGTTCTCTTCGGTCTCTCAGTCTCCTTCGATCTCTTCAGTCACTCAAGTCCTATTTCAAAAAAAAGTCCCCCACCCGAACTGAATCAGATGAGGGAAATTTTAATGTCTTAATGCTATCTGCTAATTAATATAAATATCAAAGGGCATGCGGGCCTGAACGCCGCGGGCTTCTTTCCAGTATTTCAGGTATTTGTACAGCCTGTAATCTTCGCCAAGTTCAGCTTTGATGCGGGCTTCCACACTGGCGCTTCCAAATAATTCTTTAAATAATTCTTCAATGGGGTCTTCCTGCTCCGGATATTCACGGATGCTCCAGGTTTCCAGTCCTGCCATTTCAACCGCATCGGCAATGGCCATATCCAGTCCGCCCAGTTGATCAATAAGTCCGATTTCAAGTGCATCCGAACCTACCCAAACGCGGCCCTGGCCGATTTCGTCAACCTGCTCATAAGTCATGCCGCGGCCTTCGGCAACATGGTTTACAAAGGTGTCATACACTTCCTCGATCCATTCTTGAATCTTATCTTTCTGGTATTGGGTCAGCGGGCGGTTAACCGTCATCATGGAGGCGTTATCATTGGTTTCCACATAATCGAAGGTGATGCCAAGCTTGTTCTTCATGGTTTCTTCCAGGTTGGGGATCAGGCCCAAAACACCAATGGAACCTGTGATGGTA
>JAGYLT010000368.1 GCA_018400545.1 Bacteroidales bacterium | reverse complement strand
ACACCCTCGAAACTTTTACGGACAGACATGGGGAAATAAAGCCACTGATTCAGGAAAATGTTTTGCCAACGGCTTTCGAAGGTGACCCGCATCTTGTTTCTGCTATCATGCTGGCCATCGTGGGATTTGTGCTCATATTTGCCATCGAATATATTGCCACCTCAAAAAAACAGGCATGAGCGTTTTCGGGCTTATAGGCAGGACGCTCGGACATTCATTTTCACCCGGATTTTTTGAAGAAAAATTTTTGCGTGAAAACCTTCCCGGATATACCTACCGCCTGTTTCCGATAGAAAAGATCAGCAATATTGTCGAGCTGATTCGGGAGAACCCTGAAATTGATGGCCTCAACGTAACCATTCCCTACAAGCAGGATGTCATCCGATATCTTAACGACATTTCTCCGGATGCCCGGCGCATGGGTGCGGTGAACACGATAAAAATTTTCAGAAAGCAAAACAGCATTCAATTATCGGGATACAACACCGATGCATTTGGTTTTCAGCACGCCTGCCAGGCACTGCAGTCACGCCCTGCAGCACTGGTGCTGGGAACCGGCGGTTCGGCAAAAGCGGTTTGTTTTGTTTTGGAATTGTTCGGAATTCCATACCTTTCCGTATCCAGAAATCCGAAATACCCCAAAATAATTGGATATAATGATCTGGATAAAAGTATCATGGATCAACACAGGCTGATCATTAACACAACACCGCTGGGTATGCATCCTGAAACCAACTCCTGTCCGCCAGTTCCTTATCAATATCTCACCCAAAAACATTTCCTTTTCGATCTGATTTACAATCCTGCCGAAACCGAATTTCTTAAGCTGGGAAAGCAAGCCGGAGCATCTATCCAAAACGGAGAAGTAATGTTGGAGCTGCAGGCTGAGAAATCCTGGGAAATCTGGAACAGTTAGCGTCAAACAATTCTGCCACTGAACTTGTTACCAAAGGAAATAAATGTAACAAATCATGAAGCAAATTTTAATCACACTCATTTTATCATTATTGCTTACCACTTTTTCCGAATCCGCCCAATCGCAGGTCACCATCGACGAAACCGTGGTTGATACCAATACCGTCATAACCGGCCTTGACATCCCCTGGGAAGTTTTATACGGCCCTGATGGCTGGCTTTGGGTTACCGAACGTTACGGCCGGGTAAGCCGTGTAAATCCTGAAACCGGAGAACAGGACATCATCCTGGATCATTCCGGAGTTGTGGTGCAACAGGGCGAATCGGGCATGCTGGGAATGGCGCTCCATCCCGATTTCCCGGAGGACCCGCGGGTTTACATCGTTTACACCTATTCCTCCGGTGGCATTAAAGAAAAGTTGGTACATTTTACCTACGATGGCACTGGCCTGACGAATGAAACTGTTTTGATCGAAAACATCCAGGGGAACAGCACCCACAACGGATCGCGGCTGCTGTTTGCTCCCGATGGTAAATTACTGATGACCACCGGAGATGCACAAAACCTTTCGGCACCCCAAAATCCTGAACACCTCAGCGGTAAAATATTGCGCCTGAATCATGATGGTTCTATCCCCGAAGATAATCCCTTTCCGAACAGCTATGTTTACACCTGGGGGCACCGGAATGCGCAGGGACTTGCTTTTGGAATCAGCGGAACGCTTTACAGTTCGGAACACGGCCCATCCACTGATGATGAAATCAACATCATTGAAGCAGGCAGAAATTATGGCTGGCCGGATGTTAATGGATTTTGCGACACACCCGGTGAACAGGACTTTTGCGAGACATGGAATGTGAAAGAACCCATGATTGCCTGGACGCCTACCATCGCACCTTCTGATATCATTTATTATCAGGATGGTATGATACCGGAATGGACCGGCTCAATCCTGCTTACAGTGCTGAAAAACAAACGTGTGGTCGAACTGGAGCTGTCGGATGACGGGCAGGAAATAACCGGAGAAAATCACTATTTTGTGGATTTTTGGGGAAGGCTCAGAGATATTTGTGCAGGCCCTGATGGTGAAATCTACCTGGCCACCAGCGGTGAGTCGTGGAGCAATAACGAACCTTTTACCCATAGCATCATCAGGCTGAGCACCGGTTCATCAACAGGCGATGATAATCTGCATGCAAACCATCATCAAGTCAGGGTTGTGGAAAAAAACCAAACCCTCATTTTAAAAACCGATCCCCAATTGCTGAATTCCAACTGGTACATCCTGGATTTACAGGGACGCTTGCTGGACACAGGTGAGGTAACAACATCCAACATGACTATCAGTCATAATTTTGGGCCCGGGATTTACATGATCAATATTTCAGGGAATGATCTTAACCTGACGAAAAAGTTCTTTGTACGTTGATTTCAGAAAAATTGACAAAAAATAGTATCTATACATTTGGAAAATAAAATATTTGTGTACTTTTGCACTCCTTTTTCAGACAATAAAAGCTAGAACAATGAGTAAGAAAGACTTGATATCTTTGGTAGAAAGCCAGGTTGAGATCGCAAAAATGCCCGATTTTAAAGCCGGAGACACCATCACTGTTACATACAAAATCAAGGAAGGTAATAAGGAACGTTTACAAAAATTCACGGGCGTAGTGCTGCAGCGCAAAGGTCACGGACCAGCCGCAACATTCACCGTAAGGAAAATTTCTAACAACATTGGTGTTGAACGTATCTTCCCGGTGTCGTCGCCGTTTATCGACGAAGTGAAAGTAAACAAGTCAGGTGTTGTGCGCAGGGCAAGAATTTTCTACCTCAGAGGTCTGCGTGGAAAGAAAGCACGTATCAGGGAAAAAAGAGTTTAATTTTTGTTTTTCATAATGTTTGTGTTCAAACCCGGTAT
>JAGYLT010000367.1 GCA_018400545.1 Bacteroidales bacterium | reverse complement strand
TACGCATGCCCGCCGCCCAGAACAGCCTGGAAAGCCTCGGTTGTAGCGCCGACCCGCCGGATACGATGATCCTTACATTCCCACCGAGGGCTTCGCGCCATTTTGAATAAACCAGTTTGTCGGCAATCTTCCGCTTAGCTTCATAAGCCTTGCCGTTGGCTCCGTTCAACTCGTACTTCAATCCCAGGTTCAGGGCCCAGAAAAAGATGGATTTTTTTATGCCTGTTAAATCTTTTCCTTTTGCAACAATCTTATCATAAACCCTTTCAAGCAAACGCGGCACAGTATTGAACCCATCAGCTTTGATCTCTTTCAGATTGGCAGGAATGGTGCCCAGGTTTTCAGCGTAATAAATGCTGATGCCCTTATACTGAAAATGATAGTTCATCATTCGCTCGTAAATATGGCAGAGCGGCAAAAAACTCAACACTTTATGACGGTGATCGAGCGGTTGTATTTTTGATGTGGCTATAAAATTACTCACGATGTTGCGGTGCGACAGCATTACGCCCTTTGAATCTCCGGTAGTTCCGGATGTATAGATCAAAGTCGCCATTTCGTCGGGGCTGATACACGAACGGATTTCCGCAACAGTATCGCGGTGCTTCGGCTCACTCTTCTTACCGGTATCAATAATCTTTATCCAGTTATCCACGCCATCCACCTCATTGAATGTGAAAACATTTCTGATTTTATTGTTAGAACCAATCAGCTCCTTCAATTTATTATAAAGTAATTGATCAGAAATGATAATGGCATTTACATCCGAATGGTTCAGGATATGTTTGTATTCGTCGATGCTGATGGTTGGGTAAATGGGGACATGCACCACGCCAATCTGCATCATGCCCATATCGGCAAAGTTCCACTCCGGGCGGTTGTTGGTAACCGTGGCAATTTTATCGCCCCGCTTAAAACCAAGTTCTAAAAGTCCGTAAGAAAAATAATTAGTATGATCAATATAATTCTGATGGCTGTATTTTACCCATTTTCCATTTTGTTTGGCAGCCAGCACATCATCCTTGTGATATTTTTCCTGATATCTGTCAAGCAGATCAAAAATGCGGGTTACTTCCATTTTGTTCTTCGTGTAGTGAGTCGGCAAAAGTAATCCAGTTTTTTTTAAAATCCTTAAGATGTTGCATTTGAGCCATATAAAATGTTAAATATCATTAAACCGGAATTTATTTTATGCGAATATTGTTTATCCAGCGATAAAAATAATGGGTTTGGTTAATTTCGCCCGTTGTTAGACAATTTCGCACTGATTTACACACTGACTAATGCACTGCTATTAAAACTGCTTTTTACAGGCTCTTGATTTGACGCTTTATTTCAGACATATTTCTCTCACTTTTTGCACCAAATTAATTCGAAATGGCTTGTGCGCCATTCTTTTGTTGCTTTTCTCCCACAGTTTTACTTTTGGACAGGAGGCCTCCGGGATAGCTTTGAGCAGCTACAGTGGAATTGCCGGTGTAAGAATCAATCCCTCTGGTCTGGTAAATTCCCAATTGTTTTATGACGTTAACCTGGCTTCGGGCGATATTTTCCTGGAAAACGATTTCCTGTTTATCCACAAGGAAGATTTTATGTTTCTTGATTTTCTCAGCCGGAATCCTTCTATTCCCTCAGCGGAAGTTCCCGGCGAGGGTTTCGATTATAATTCCGGAATTGACCAAATCCGGGGTTTCGAGCAGACTGACATAATGGGCCCTGCTTTTTCCATTGCGCTTGGTGATCATGCCTTTGGGATTTTTTCCAGGGTTGTTACGATGACCTCCGTTAAAGATCTACCCGGATATCTTGGTGAGTTATTATTTGAGGGTCTCGAATACGAACCGCTTCACGGCATCCCTCAGGATCACGATCCGTTTGATGCTGCTTCGGCCGGCTGGTGGGAACTGGGAATGTCATATGCATTTGATTTCAGGGAAACCCGGTTTGATCACTGGTCGGTGGGGTTAAATGTACGCAGGCTGTGGGGATATGCCGGCGCACACCTGATTTCGCAGGATGCACAATATACCGTTTTGAGCGATTCGGTGATCGATATCAGAAACCTGGATGCCACCGTGGGTTTCAGTATTCCGGTGGATTACGGAACCAACGATTTTCCAGGAGCGGGTAAAACATTTAAAGGTAGCGGAACCGCATTTGATATTGGAGTTACCTACACCAAAAAGAAAAATGTTTCGGTAAACCGGACCTTTAAAAATTATTGCCAGTACAGATATGAAGAACCATTATACAGGGTTGGCCTTTCGTTGATGGACGTGGGCAGGCTGAGTTTTGATGAAAATTTTATTGAGCAGCGCTACGACAACGTTGGCGAGGAATGGCGCGCGGTAGATACCCTGGAGTACCGCAACATAAATGATGTAATGCAACAGGTAAGTTCGGTGTTTTATGGTGACCCCGAAGCTTCCGATACCGGGGCAGACAAGTTTAATCTTGGTCTGGGAACGGCAGTGAGCTTGCAGGCTGATTACAACTATTTTTCAAACTGGCATTTGTCTTCACTGGTGGTTTTTCCATTGCGGTTCAGCGAAAATCAATTGCGGAGGCCCGGGCAGGCGCTCGTAAGCCTGCGTTATGAAACCAATGCTTTTGAAGTAGCCCTGCCCGTATCGCTTTATGATTTTAAAACCCCGCGCATTGGGCTGAGCGCCAGGCTTTATTATTTTACCGTTGGCACAGACAAACTGGGAAGTTTTTTGGGTTACGACGATTTCTATGGAATGGATTTTTACTTTTCCGTGAAATTTCACATCCTGAAAGGTTGGTGCGGGCGGTATAAACCCGCACCGGATTGCTCGAATTACGCTTTTTAATACTTATTGT
>JAGYLT010000366.1 GCA_018400545.1 Bacteroidales bacterium | reverse complement strand
GAGTTATTAAGTTATTGGTTAATAGGCTATTGAAAAATGACTTCATTTGATATGTTATGCTCGTCCGGTGACCTGTTTATAGGTTTTGCAAAGTGATTCACCAATTACATCATTTCCAAAATGATTTTCGGCGTACTGCCTGATTTTTTTTCGGTCGTATCTGTCAAGATTGTCAAGCACTTTATTCAATACATTAAAAAACGCATCTTCATCTCCGGGTTTTGTAAGCTTACCCAAATCATCATTCAGATGCTCGTGGATGCCCCCTACCCTTGTTGAAACCACCGGTACTCCGCTGGCATAGCTTTCCAGAATCACAACCGGAAGATTCTCAAAATTGCTGAACATGATCATCAGGTCGGCATCGCGAAGCATCGCTGCCAGTTCTTCATTCTCCTTCAATCCGGCAAAAACCACAGCTTCATCAGTTAATTCCAGTTTATCTGAAAGTGCCTTCATTTCCTGAAAATCCTCACCATCACCGATGAAGGTCAACTGGAAATCGTTGCGTTTGTCGCTGAGTTTTTTCATCACCCGCAGGATACCGGAAATATTTTTCTGTTTGTCGGTAAAGCAGGAAAGGTGTACCAGTTTTATCTTTTCAGAGGTTTTTCTTGTCTCATCGGGATGAAACATATCGATGTTCACCACATTCGGGATAACCACATAATTATCGTTTACCAGCTTGTTGTCGATCATGGCATCACGCAGGTTGGCTGTAACCGGCATCACTGCAGCGGCATGTTTAACTACCTTCCGGGTGAACCATTTTCGCAATGCGCCGTGGTAGGTATCCGTGGTAGGAAGATACCTGGTCCAGTGCTCGGTGATCACATAAGGCGTTTTGTTAATGATTTTATTGATAAGCGCGATTACGCCCAACCGGGTCAGTACATGCACATGAACCAGTTCCGCTTTTCGGCGTTCCTTCTTAATCAGCCTGAATCCGCGGCGATGTGCCATCAGAAATCTCCAGAGATTGACCAGGTTGGCCAGAAACGCCGGTTTTATGCCTGATTTCCTAAAGTATATGCGGATTTCAAAGAGTCTATCATCCGAAAAAACGATGTCATAGTTTTTTTCTTTCAGCTCATCATCAGCATGGACGTACAAGACAGACACATCCACATGCTCATTTACGGAAATCCCATGCCTTTCGATGAAAAGGCCCATCATCGGATCGTAGCGATGCGGGTACCAGCGTGGAAGGTAGAGGACATGCATCCTTTTCTTGCTGTCTGATTTCATCTCGCTCTAACGGTTTTTTGTTTCAATTATTTGAAAATTATGGCTTTCTGCGATCATCTCCTGCCCTGCTTTCCAGCAATTCTCCAACAAAAGCGAGGGCGTTATTGAATCGATCATCATCTTTACCACCAACTACCCTGTAGTTGAAACCATATTTTTCCAACTCTTTTTGATAGTACCCAAACAGATATTTCCGTTTCTCCGGATGTTCACGCAGTGGATCGAATTCCCAGGGCAGGTCGATATCCATCAACAAATACAGATCATAATCCTGCTTTTCGATCGCATCATAAATCCACGGATGGCATTTTCCATATTTCACTTCGCACCAGATTTTGGTGACCAGCAACTCTGTATCGCTGAATATAATGTTTTTCGCCAGCGATTCGATCACCCGTTCAGATTTCTTCTGCTTTTGTGCAATTTCCAGGATATCGCTGTAATTGTACGGACGGCCAATATTCAAAAGGTGCACTCTGGCAAATTCGGGCACCCACACCGTCATGTAATGATCGGCCAGTTGCTGGGCTATCATCGATTTCCCGGTTGATTCGGGGCCGGTTATCGCTATTTTAATCAGCCTGCTCATCTATTCGATTCAGTGATTTCCGCCATGCTAAGTAGCCCGAAATCGCAATAATCAAAAATACCGTAAACTGAAAGCTGGTAAGCAACAGGCCCTTATGAAAATACAGCGGAATGGAAATCAGATCACCGATGATCCAGAAAATCCAGTTTTCGATTTTCTTGAGTGCCATCAGCCACATGCCCACAATAAAAATGGCCGTTGTGGCCGAATCCCAATTAGGAACCGTGCTGTCCGTATAATTGGTGAGCACATAACGCAAAACAAAAAAGAAAGCCACCGTTCCGGTAATGCTGATCAAGTGCTGCATCATGTTGTTCCGACTAATGGGAATTACGCGGTTACGGTTGTCCTTGCGGGTCCATTTGTACCAGCCATACACACTCATGATAAAATAAAATCCGTTGATACCCATATCGGCGTAAAGCCCTGCAAAAAGGCAGATGTAAACATAGATCAGCACGGAAATGATTCCGGTGGGATACACCAGAATGTTGGCCTTTTTGGCATACCAAACACTCGCCAGGCCAAAAAAAACGGCTATTCCCTCAAGCCACGTTGTGCTCAGCAGGTTTTGATAAAAAACTTCGAAAAACTCATTGAACTGCATGGGAAACTATCTCAGGTCGGCGTTGATGATTTTCATCACGAAAATGCTATGCGGCAGGTCGAACGATTTGTAGATCTCATCCCTGAGCACATCCATCACTTCAAAATACTCACCAAAGACCTGGGTGCTCATGTTGTTGGTTTCAACTTTCAGGTTTTCGTACTGGTTCATGCGCGCAATAAAATCCTTGATGGGTGGAATGTATTCAACCTTGAGGGGGTAGTAGCTTACTTCAACTGATATCTTCATCTTTCAGCATGTTTTAGTTTCGAAAATTAAACCTGCAAATGTATGAAAATAGCGGCCATAGGCGAGAAAAGATTTAAGCATGCAATTTATGAAATGAAAAATAATACGTACTTTTGCGCCCGCAAATTTACTGGTCCAGTAGCTCAGTTGGATAGAGCAGCAGC
>JAGYLT010000365.1 GCA_018400545.1 Bacteroidales bacterium | reverse complement strand
ATTTCCCGGCGTAAATAAATATAACAGAAATGAAAATTGAAAACATCCGGATTTCTACGGCGCTCTTCACACTGGTGGCATTATTCATTTTACTCACAGCGGTAAACAGCATTATTTCTATTTACAGCCTGGGCAAAATCAAATCTGATTCCTACAAACTTTATCACGATCGTATTTACCCACTCCAGCATTTGAAGGTGGTTTCCGACCGCATGGCCCTGGATATTGTGAACACTGCCTATGACATGAACCACAACGGGCTGGACTGGAATACCGGGACAACCCGCATCAGAAAGCACCTGGCCGACATTCGCACCAACTGGACAGCCTACCTGGAAATACCGGCAACGGGAAAAGAAAAGATTTTGAAGGAAGAGGGAGAAATTCTTTTCACCGGTGCGCTGGGCGCTTTGGAGGGCTTGCTGATGGTGGCCCGGGAAAATGATCACGAAACCTTTAATACGTTTATCGAGGCACAGCTTTATCCCAATATCGATCCTTTTATCGGGCATGTAAAAAAAATGATGGATATCCAGCTCCAACTTGCCGGAAAAGTGTACCATGAATCGGAAGAAACATACAACCAGACCGTGATTGAACTCATTATCATGGTTTTGGTAGGATTGGCAATTATAACCGGGCTGTCGCTTTTTGTAATTAGAACCCTCAATAAATCGATCAAATATACCAATGAAGTTGTTTCGGAAATAGCAGATGGCAATCTGGAGGTGGAAATTAAAAGAACGGGTAAGGATGAAATTGGGACCCTGCTTGGGAATATGAAAAAGATGCTGACAAAAATCCGGGAGGTGGTTTCGCATATTTCAACAGGTGCTTCTTACGTTAACCGTGCAAGCCATGAGCTGAACAGTGCAGCGAGGCAAATAGCCCAGGGGGCTTCGGAACAGGCATCATCCATAGAGGAAATTTCGGCATCGGTTGAGGAGATGACAGCCAACATACAGCAAAACCTCATGAACGCGCAGCGGACGGAACAAATCTCGATAAAAGCTGCTGATCAGATAACCAACGTTAAAGATTCATCAAGCAACAGTTCCGAAAGCATTACACAAATTGCTGAAAAAATTTCGGTGATCGGATCCATTGCATTCCAAACACACATCCTGGCACTGAATGCCGCCATCGAAGCTGCCCGCGCAGGTAAGCACGGCAAAGGTTTCGGAGTGGTGGCTTCGGAGGTAGGGAAGCTCGCGGAGCGTAGCAAAATTTCAGCGGAAGAAATAAACAAGTTAGCCACCGAGAGTGTGCAGATTACCGAAGAAGCCAAACATTTGCTGATAAAAATCGTACCGGATATCATCTCCACATCGCAGTTTGTTCAGGAAATCACTGCTTCCAACAACGAACAAAGCATCGGGGCCGATCAGATTAATGAAGGCGTAC
This sequence comes from Bacteroidales bacterium, assembly GCA_018400545.1. The sequence goes on along the minus strand of JAGYLT010000365.1, from coordinate 1,494 downwards.
AGCAACTCAATCAGGTTACACAGCAAAATGCAGCAGCATCAGAAGAACTTTCCTCAAATGCCGATGAACTCGCCGAAATGGCTGACAGACTTATGGGAATGGTTTCATTTTTTAACATAAAAACAGCCACCGATCATCACCAACAGTTGCAACAAATCCAATAAAAAAAATTTATTTACTTTCGCTTTCAAAGATCAGCAACAAGATAGGAATGGGACAGTACACACTGATAAAAGTTGATGGTGGATCTGCGAGGAAAGCGTTTTTGAATTTTCCGTCAAAACTTTATAAAAAGGACAAAAACTGGATAAGGCCCCTTGATGAAGATATTGAAGCGGTGTTTGATCCGGCAAAAAACAAAAACTTCAGGCATGGGGATGCCATACGTTGGGTCTTGAAAAACAACGATGGTAAAATCGTTGGCCGTGTGGCTGCATTTTACAACGAAAAAACCGCAAAAAAAGACCGTCAACCCACAGGCGGTTTGGGGTTTTTCGATTGCATCGATGACCAGGAAGCGGCCAACACATTGCTTGATGCATGCAAAAACTGGCTGCTGGAAAATGGCATGGAGGCCATGGACGGACCTGTTAATTTTGGCGAGCGCGACAGTTTCTGGGGCTGCCTGGTTGAAGGGTTTATTGAGCCCATCTACAACATGCCCTACAATTTTCCATACTATCAGAAATTATTTGAAAATTACGGATTCAGGAATTACATCAACCAGTACACCTTTGGCAGGGACTTTAGTCCTGGTGGCCTCGACCCCGTCATACAGGAAAAAGCCGAACGCATTGCACGAAATCCGGATTATTCATTCAAGACGATCACCTGGAAAAACAACGAAAAATTTGCAGAGGATTTCATGGTGATTTTTAATAAAGCCTGGGCCAGCTTTCCGGGGGTAAAAAAGATCAGTAAAGTCCACGCCATGGGATTGCTGAAAAAGATGAAGCCCATTATGGACACAAGGCTGGTGCACTATGCCTACTTTAAAGACGAACCCATCGCATTCTTTATCATGATGCCCGACCTCTACCAGATCATCCGGAAATTTAACGGGAAGGCGAACCTGATCAACAAGCTGCGGCTGATTTACCATCTGCGGTACCGCAAATCGTGTACACGCGTAATTGGCAGGATTTTCGGTGTGGTTCCCGAACACCAGGGCAAAGGGCTGGAAGCCGGTCTGGTTAAGGCGTTTGAAAAAATTGCCCTAAAGCCGGATTTTCATTACAATGAACTGCAAATGAACTGGATCGGTGATTTCAACCCCTCCATGATCAAGGTAGCAGAACAAATCGGTGCGAAAGTTTTTAAAACACATGTAACTTACCGCTATCTTTTTGATCCCTCAAAACCTTTTTCACGGGCTAAGGTGGTGAATTGAGAATATTTGAAACACATAGTACAGATTGTTAAGGCTCTAACATAATTTAAAGTGGTTGGATAAATACAATTTTCTCCTTTGAAATTTTATTGTACAGATGTCTC
>JAGYLT010000364.1 GCA_018400545.1 Bacteroidales bacterium | reverse complement strand
GAAAATTTTCATAATCCGTTTTATTGATAAAGCGGCTTCCGGTTGCCGGTGTCAGCATTTCCACGTTGATATATTCCGGGCTTACGGCAAAGATGTCGAACGAGCCGTACTCATTTTTGTAGGTGATGGTTTGATTGCCGAAGACGTAGGTGCGGGATGCGATCTGATCAATATGTTCAACCTTGTTGAGCATTTCCTTGTCGTCGTTTTCAAATACTATCGAACGGCCGGGTTTCATACCCTGATAAGGCAGGCTGGTAACTCCTCCACTGATGGAGATGTAATTCACGGCATCGCCCTCAAACTCGCGTTTAACGCCATTTTCGAGGCCATAGCCCGAGCCCAGCAAAACGATAAGCATAAATATGCCCCACGCCACGCTAAATCCGGTGAGGAAAGTACGCAGCTTGTTTTTCTTGATCGTACTGAAAATTTCCTGCCATTTATCTAAATCGAACATGGGTTGCTAAGCTGTTTGAGGTTCGTAAACATGATGAGGCTTACCATTTTTGATGTTCGATTCAATCACACCATCTTTCAGTCGGATGATACGGTTGGTGAGGTGAGCAATGTCGTTTTCGTGGGTTACGATGATGATGGTGATGCCGGAGTCGTTGATCTCTTTGAGGATGTTCATCACCTCGATTGAAGTTTGCGAATCGAGTGCGCCGGTGGGCTCGTCGGCAAGGATTACTTTGGGTTTTGCGGCCAGGGCCCGCGCCAGCGCAATGCGTTGTTTTTGCCCGCCCGAGAGTTCGTTGGGCATGTGGTGTGCCCATTCTTTCAGTCCCATTCGGTCAAGATATTCCATGGCAATGGCGTTGCGCTTGCGGCGGCTAACCTTTTGGTAATAAAGTGGCAATGCCACATTTTCCATCGCATTTTTAAATGAAATCAAATTGAAAGACTGGAACACGAAACCAATGTACTGATTGCGCAGCCTGGCCGCTTTGGTTTCGCTGAGGTTTTTTATTTCAGTGCCATTGAGGAAATAGCGCCCCTCGTCGTGAATATCCAATAAGCCGATAACGTTGAGCAGCGTTGATTTTCCCGAACCCGACGATCCCATGATCGAAACCATCTCGCCTTTTTCTATTTCCAGGTCAATTCCTTTCAGAACGTGCAACTTGTTGCTTCCCGTTACATACGACTTTTGTATTTGCTCAAGCTGGATGATTCCCATAATATGATGAAGTTGGGTTTTGTGTAATGGGCTAAAAATTACCCTGTTGCATGCCATGTTATACGCCAACCGGCAGTGAAAGTTACATTTCGGAGCGAATTGTAAGTTAATGTTGAAAGACGAAACGGAAGATGTCGGGGATGAGCACCACAGCACCTTCCTGATTAGAAAGCGCTGCCGAGGCCTACCCGATCCCTCGCGCAGCGCCGGTTATCAAAGATATTTTATTCCTGAGTCTCATATCATCAATATAAAATTCAGAAGGAAATATCAATTTTACTCCACCACAACTTTTTTCACCGTTCTGGTTTCTGATTCCAGAATAACGTAATAAACGCCCGGCGTTGGGTTTTTCAATTGAATCTCAATCCGGTTGCCGGCAGGCAAAGATGCTGTGGCTTCAAAACGGACGCTGTTTCCCAAAACATCAATAACCGAAATATGTCCGGCAGTAATATTTGTATTTGAAGTGATGATGATTTTCCCTTTAGTTGGATTGGGATAGATGGAGATGGCTTTTTCCGGCTCACCGATTCCTGTGCAGGCGTCCACAAAAACGGTTTGTTCCGCGGTGTTTTCACAGCCATTTTCATCCATAAAATGATAGGTGATGATGTGATTGCCCAACCCTGCTACTTCGGGATGAAACCATCCGTCAATTACGCCATCGCCGGCATATTCTCCACCTTCGGGGAAGCCTTCGGAAAGCTCATGAGCCGGCCAGTTGAGGCACATATCTCCGATGGTATCGAATGTTACCGCTGGGAGTTGGTGAATCTGGATATAATTTTCCATGACTAAGGTTTGTGAATTGGTGCTGTTTGAAACAGTGAGCGACACATCAAACATACCCGGCAAGGCATAATACACTTCCGGGTTTTGTTCGGAAGAAGTTGCCGGTTCGCCTCCCGGAAATTCCCATTCCCAGGTTGTGATTTCGCCCTGCGAGAGATCGGTAAACACCACAGTGCCTTCTTCACAAAATTCCGTAACATCAGCCGCAAAAGCCGCTGAAATGGCATTGCTCTCTTCGATGATGATGGTGTAATCTTCGGTTTCGCCATAGCTGAAATTACCACAGGGATCGGCAGCGGAATCCAGCCATCTGGCACGAATGCGCAAACGGTGTTGGCCGGCAGGGGCATTTTCGGGTAAGGTAAAAGTGGTCGAATAGGTTTGCCCGGAGTTTTCAAGCTCGAAATCTTCTATGAGTAATTCGTCAAAACCAAATTCCTTGTCGTCGTTCATATCAATCCACAGGCATGCAAACTGGTCGCCATATCCCGACTGCCATTGCACGGTGTAAGTTTCGCCGGGCACAAGCACGGTGGTCAGATCGGTGAAATTGCCATAACCGCTCACACCATTGTCGCTGCTGCATCCGCTGTTCATGTTGCTGATGTCCCCGAGTTCAAAACCGGTAAAACCGTCGCCAAAGGAGCAGTTGGCTGTGGGGTAGCAATAATCGGGAAAGGTAAGATCAATAAATTTTGAACCACTCAGGCCGTTGTCGCCGGAGTAATCAAGCGTTAGTGTGGCTGTGTGTCCGGCAGGAGTGTCTTCGGCGGCTGACAGTTCGAATGTTGCGGAAGCAGTGGCGCCCGTTGGGATAGTGCCAAATTCCTGCGGTTCGAAAGTTGAAATTTCCACAAAATTGTCATCAGTAACTAATTCGCCGAGCACGTTGTTGGCATCTTCGGTGCCGATATTTTTAATCGTGATAG
>JAGYLT010000363.1 GCA_018400545.1 Bacteroidales bacterium | reverse complement strand
GGGTTTTTATCCAAACCGCCGGGCTAACAGGCAATCCGGAAAAAGAAGAGCTGCATCAGATTATTCGTATCAAAGAGATTAATATCGCCGGCAATCAACAAATACTGGATTTGAAACCTCTTTCCAACCTCCCTATGCTGGCACAGCTAAATGCACAACGATCGGGAATAAACTCACTCGAGCCACTCAACTCTCTGGCCGACTTGCGCGAAATCAACTTTTCGGAAACCAAAGTGATGAGCGTAGCACCTCTTGGAAACCTTCCAAAAATCGAAAAAGTAGTGATGGACAACACGTTGGTTTCCACTTTGCAGCCGCTCAGCGACAGGCAAAGCCTTCGCTATATTTATTGCGACATGACGCCCGTATCGCCCGCGGAGGTTTTAAATGTGATGGAAATGCTGCCACAATGTCTTATCATTTATCAAACCGGATTACTGCAATCGTGGTGGGCCGATTTGCCCGAAACCTGGAAATCGCTTGCCGATGATTTGTTAGTTGCCGGCGATGATCCAGGAAGGGAACAATTGCAGCAGTTTGTAAATATGAAAAAGCTCGATTTGACTAATGCTCCCGGAATGGAAGGCAAATCACTGGAATTCAAAGACCTTGTCAACATCAAAAAATTTGTCATGCTCGAAGAACTGCGTTTTACCAACACGGGTATTACCAGTCTTGATCCGCTGCGCGGGATGAGCACGCTGAAAACACTGATTTGCCCCAACAACCCCATCGAATCGCTCGAACCGCTGTCGGAAGTACGCAACCTTCAAACCCTTGATGTGCAAAGTACACCGGTTAGCACTTTGGAGTTCCTTGCCGGGATGACAAATCTGAAGCATTTGAATATTTCGGGAACACTCATTCGCAATCTGAAAGGGCTTGAATACCTCGGAAATATTGAGCAACTCGATGCTTACAATACCTCGATACGCCGGCTCAATGAACTGGAGAGCCTTTCGGAATTGAAACTGGTGCGTGTATATAACACACGGATATCTCAAAGACGCATCGAGAAATTCCGCGAACAGCGTCCGGATGTTGAAGTAGTTTATTATTAATGGCAGGCCCTAAGTGTCCGTTATCCGGTAAACTATTCGTTGTCACCGGCATACCACTCGGTATAAGAGGTAACGGTTTCCCATAATTTCAGGTGATGGAGCTTTACGTGAGCAGGCAGAGCCGATTTAATTCGCCCGGCAAAATCGATGATCATATTTTCGCTGGTGGGCTGATAATCTACCAAAACGATCCTGTCGAAATTCTTTTTCAGCTGACTAATTAAATCTGCAGGTGCATCTTCGCGTAGCATAAGTGAGTGATCGAGCTCATCAACAATCAGCCCCTTAATGATTTTTTTCAGATCCTTAAAATCTATCACCATCCCAAACTTTGGCGAAGCCGGGTCAGCAATTGGTTCGCCGATGAGTGTTACCAGTAATTCGTAAGAATGGCCGTGAATATTGCTGCAAAGCCCGTCGTGCCCGGGCAAAGCATGCGCCATATCAAATTTATATGCTTTGGTTATTCGAATTGTTGCCACGATCTTAGATAAAATTATAAGATGAATATTAGTTTTTGATAATCTTTTCGATATAAGTAAGATTTCCCGAAGTATCGAAAAATGCTAAAAAGTAAATGCCTGCTTCCACAGTTGTAAGATCAACCGACCGGCTTTCGGTTCCGTTCAACACCTGCCTGATTACAACCCGTCCCGAAAGATCGGAAACGGTAAAATAGTCAAGCTCAGCGGCAGCATCAGCAGTATTTTCAAGGTATATAATGCCACCGGAAGGGTTGGGGAAAATACTGATAGGTGAAAATCCGCTGGGATCAGTGGAAATGGTCGTGAAAAACCAGATGTTTTCAACAAATTCAGGATGATCAATAAAAGGGTTGCGATTATATTGATAGCTGTAAATGGCGTTATTGCGGTTGATTTCCTTTTGGCTTACGGGGTCGTTTTCGTGCCAGTCGAACAACAGATTGAGCGCCCAGGGTAATGGCTGAGCACCATCGACCATCGGGCTGCCGGGCCAGTTTCCGTCTTCATTGTAATAGCGGGTAGCCATGTAAAAATAGGAACGCGCCACATCGCCCTTATATTCATCGATGGGTTCGAAAACCTCGCCCGAATATCCGGGGTAGGCGTTGTTTCCTCTCTTACTTCCGTTGAGTGAGGTCCAGTTTGCATTGTTTACTTCCCCGAAGGGAAGGTTACTTCTTTGTCCGTTCACATATCCATCGGTGGGATAAATATGAAATAAATCCGAATTCATGGGTGGGACGGTTCCGCCAAACCAACTTCTCGGAAAAGAGTGCTCGCGGTTGAAACAGTCGCCCTCGCCACTGTAATTGCCACACTGATCGCTTCCAAAATTGAACTGATAAGGTGGTGTTCCACCCGGCACATCCGAATAGATATCCCACACTTTCCCGTTTGATTTTTTATCGGTATCTTCGAAAGCTTCCCAAAGATCGCCGTAACCAAGATCATTATGATTTTTGATAATGTTGTGAAGCGCTTGCTGCAAAGCTTCACCGTTTAATCCACCGGCCTGATTGTAATAACCCGGTGGTATTTGCGAAAAAACACTGATTGAAATTACCGATAGCCAGGTTAAGAAAAACTTCTTCATGTAAAAATATTATTTGAAAATTTCCTGCATTCTCTCTTTAAAATCAGCCGGCAAAAGTAATCAAATTGATCGGTGAAATCCGGGGGAGTTAATAGTTGCAGGATGGGTTCTCACTAAATCAGTTGGGTTATCTTCTCCAGCCAGTGGGCATCGGTTGTATCGAAAGAGTTGAAATCTTTACTGTCAACATCGAGTACGCCAAAAATTTCGCCCTGCCTGTTGCGGATAGGGATTACAATTTCGGAATTGGATCGCGAATCGCAGGCGATATG
>JAGYLT010000362.1 GCA_018400545.1 Bacteroidales bacterium | reverse complement strand
TGGCTGGAATCCGGGTGTGATCATTTCTGCCTCCTTTGGTATTTCAGTGATTTACCTTCATGGAGTGCAGCCAACACATCCTGACGCAGGAACCTGACTTCCTTTTTCCCTAAAATGTGGTGTTTAAGGATGCCTTCTTTGCGGAGTGCATCAACGGTTTGCACCGTTATCTGAAGATACTCGGCTACTTCCTTTCGGGTCATGGGCTTCTCAAATGCCATTAAATCCCGCTTGCCGTAGCTTTCAATTTTTTCATCTATCTGCATGATCACATTATTTATGTGTTGCAGGTCGGCTTTGGTGGCTAAATCGTTTGGGGTCATGGTGAGGATTTATTTTGGTTGAGTTAATCGATGGATTTCAGAGACTGGGATTTTACCATCTAATGTGGTTTCAATATTCCCTTCGTCTATTAATCTTTTAATTTTCCGATAGGAATGGCCGGTTTCTTTCATTACCTGCCTAATTGATAATGGGGGTGAGTTTTTCTGGGCATCCCGGATAACCTTGGTAAGTACCTTTTCGAGTTGCTCATCTGATGTTACAATCACTGTTGCCATTACACTTAATTTTTGTTACTAATTAAAAATGTGTTATTTTTGATTGCAAACATACAACTTATGTTCTATTTATCATCATAATTTAACACTTTTGTTGCAATGGATAACTCTAAAGTTATTAACAATATTATTAAGTTGCTGGATACGTGGGGATTAACAATAAACGATTTGGCAAGGGAAACTGGAATTTCTTTAACAGGAATTAAAAAAATGATGGATTCAGGCTCCTTTAAATTGGAAAATCTTGAAAAAATTGCCAGTGCGTTAAAAATTTCAATGCTCGTTTTAATTTCTGACAATATTGTTATTCGTGAGAAAATGGAAATTTCTGACACCGATGGTGTAAAAAACATTCTTAAGATATTATGGACTGGTGGTGATGAATATAAAGTCACTTCCCTTAAGTCAGGAAAAAAAATAGGCGTTAGTACAGAGTATTACTCTCAGTACCGAGAAAAGTTAGATGGTGAATTAATAGTTGATGGTGATTTTTCCGAATTGAATAACTATAAAAGGCTTTATAAGGATATATCCAACAAGTTTAAGGATTTAGAAAATGAAAACATATCCTTAAGAACACAGATTAACGACAAAAACCAAATAGTAGAATTTATTAAACGTGAGAATCTTTTTGCGTATAGTAATATCATTCAACTACTGATGCAAAACAGGCAGCAGTCAGACGGATCCATTTCGCCGGATCAATTAAATGACCTTACCAGGTCAAAGATATTTGATAAGGGTTTTTTAAAATCGCTGTTGGATGCCGGTCTGATTAGTGAAAATGATTATTCCATGTTTACGGAATCCATCAAATCAAAATCTTAATCCGGTTCGCTTATTTCCCCTCGTTTTTTGAAGTATGGATTTTGTGCCATTAACCGGGCGTGTTCATCCTTACTCAAACAGATGTATCGCAAAAATGTAGATTCCCTTTTGTGTCCCGTTAACTGCATGATGGATATTGCCGGTATGCCGGCACGATACAACAAACTTGCACCTGTACGGCGGGCTGTGTGAGTGCTTATCAACTGGTATTTTTTATAGGATTCAGAAACCCGCTTTCCGGCTTTCGTCTTATCAATCTGCACCGGGCTATCAATCCCGGCCAGCTTTCCCAGCTCCTTTAAATATGTATTGCTTTTTTGTGAGCTGATGGGATCGGGCAATTTAAAATCGTACTTCTTTATCATTTCAACGGCTTGCCAGTGTAGCGGAATTGTTACGCGTTCACCGTGACCTTTTTGCTGCCTGAGCTTAACATACATCGTACCATCATCATCTGTAATGATGTTGCCCGGTTTGATGTCGGTATAGTCACCAAATCGTTGCGCTATCCTGGCACCTATTATGAAAACATCGCGTATTTTCTCCAATCGCTTATTGTTAGATAGGTCGAGTTTATATAGCCTGGTCATTTCATTTTCGGAAAGATATATGTGTTCAACATCTTCTTTCATGCCGGCAAACTTCTTATCCCGATAAGCAAGGTTTGTATTAATGTGTGCTTCTGTGGCTCTATCCATAAACATCTTTAGCGTGAAGATATACTTACCAATTGTGTTTGTGGTTTGCTGCAAATCGTCCTGAAGGTAGGAAAGGAAATCTTCGTAAAAATCCATATCAATATCATCAAAACCCAACTTACCAAATCGTTTAGATTTAGCAAAGTTTTGAAGGTGGGTTAATGTAGCGCGGTATTTTTTTTTCGTGAGTTCGCTTATCGGCCTGATGGGTTTTGTGTTGGTAGTGTATTTAACGTTATCAATGTAGTTTTCAATCCATGCCAGCATATCAGTTTTATTTTCTTCTGGTTCCTGATCCTGCTTAATAAACACTTCGTCAAGGCTTTCCCTGAGTGTCTTAATGCCTGGCTCCAATTTGTGTTTATCCCAGTATGATATGACTGTTTCCACTGCATCAACATAGCGTTCCAATTGGATATTAATATCCTTGAGGCGCTTTTTTAATTTACCAGTAAGCGGGTTACCTTCCTGATCCGATTGGATCGGGCGCTGCAATTTAGCATCCCAGTACTTAGGTTCAATGCTTTCACCTGTGGAATATTTCAGCCGCTTGTTTCCTGTTCGATAAATTAAAAATATGAGTGTGCGCCCTGTGGCCTTTGGCTCCCTCAGTAGAAATTTTGGTTCAGCCATATCAATATTTTTTCGTAATTTAGAGATCGCAAAGGTAGAAAGTAATCAAATCGGGGACGGTATCGGGGACGGTTTTTTTATAGTATAGTATGTTTTATCCACTACTCAAACACATACATCATATAGCATACAACAGATACAGTGCAGGTTTGGAAATCATGAAGCAAATCTACATATAATATGGATAGCCCC
>JAGYLT010000361.1 GCA_018400545.1 Bacteroidales bacterium | reverse complement strand
ACAAAAAAAGCCGGGTTGAAGAACCGGTTTCTGCAATCCCCAAAAAGGAAGCCAGACAGGAAAAGACAGCAGTAAAAGAGCCGGATGATAAAGGAAAACCGGATGATGCCGGAGAACAAACAGAAATCACCATCGTGGAAGATGACGTTGAAACAGGCGTTTATGTTGATGAGTTTGCTACAGAAGAACCTGTTGAAAAATCAACTGCCGGGCAAAAGACCGAAACGCTGACTGAATCAGCAGAACCTCCCGTATCCGGCCGGGAACCGGAAATTGACCTGGTGATTGTGGAAAACAAATCGGCACAACTTCAGCAAACGGAACAGGAGGCAGTTTCGGATTTTGATTTTTCCGAGCCTGCTGTCGCGCGTCAGGCCAATGCTGTTACATCGGGAGCCGCATCAAAAGCAAGTGTGAACGCACCAAATCTCCCTGCCCAACCCATGATCAACAAACCTGATTTCGATGGATATCTCCGCGAAAACGCCATACTCAATCCCGGATCAGCTGCCGACAGCATTGTGGTAATCCTGAACCTGCATGTGGACGAAAACGGAAAAATCACGCAATTTGAAAATGTAAATCAGGCCGATCAAAAGTATTTTAAAAAAGCGCGAAAGATCATCAGTTCCGGACCACCCTGGCAGCCGGCCATGCGAAATGGCATCCCAATGAAATCGGTAGTAGAAAAGAGGGTGGTTTTCAGGAAATAATAAATTCACCTTTAATATTTTTACAAATTGTGAGCGAGCTGCGCGGTTATCGCCAACCCGTATCGTAATAAACTCACTGCTTTTTATTACAGCATGCTCACCGTTCACTTACGTACGATATCCACGCCTACAATGACCGTTAACGGACAGCGTGCGTTTTCGTGACCTTGTCTTTTTCGCTGTATAGCAAACGGTTACAACCATTGGTATAAAAATAGCATAACAGCCGGTTGAAAAATGAAATGAATTACTGGTTATGCTTAAAAATTATTTGACCATCCTGATCAGAAACCTGATACGTACACCTTCCTTTTCCATCATCAACACCCTCGGACTTGCGGTTGGACTGGCATCGTTTATCCTCATTTTGCTGTATATTCAGAATGAACTGAATTACGACCGGCATCATCATGAACCCAACAATATTTACCGTATTTCGCTGAAAGGGGAGATGGGCGGCAACGCGTTTCATACGGCCACCACCGGAGGACCGGTAGGCGCAATAATGCAGGACGAAATCCCGGAGATATCCTCTCACACAACCGTTTATAAAGCCAACCGTACCACCCTGATGCATGCAGGTGAAAAAAAATTCTACATCGACCGGGTGGGTTATGCTGACTCCACCTTTTTTGGCATTTTCAGGTATGGCTTTTTACGGGGGAATCCGCAAACAGCCCTTACCCACCCTAACTCAGTGGTGCTTAGCGAATCACTTGCGAAAAAACTATTCGCTGATGAAGACCCGCTTGGAAAATCTCTTGAATTCAACGGCCGTGAAAAGATGATGGTACGCGGTGTTTTTAAGGAGAACGGATACAACTCACATTTGAATTTTGATGCCATTTGTTCCATCAATTCCTTTCGCAGTAACGAAAGAATGTGGAACCATGTGAACAGCCTATATACTTTTATTACCTACAACTACATCCGGGTTGACGGAGACATTGGCAGCGAACAACTTGCAGAGAAGCTTAATTTGGTGATTTACCACCACATGGGCGATGCCATCGAGGAGTACGATATGAAACTGGAGCTGGTCCCTGATCCCGTTACGGGCATCCACCTGCACTCACACCTGATCCATGAGCTGGAAGAAAACGGCGATTATTCGCGTGTGTATATTTTTTCGGCCATCGCTTTGCTGATTCTGGTAATCGCCTCCATCAATTTCATCAATCTTTCCACGGCGCGCTCAGCCAGACGCGCCCGCGAAGTGGGCATCCGCAAGGTGTTTGGCGCCACCCGGCATGCGTTGGTGAGGCAGTTCACCGGCGAGTCGGTGTTGATCAGCCTGACCAGTCTGCTTCTTGCACTGATGATGGTTGAGCTGTTTTTACCGGTATTCGAGAATTTGTCGGGTGTGGAATTCGGGGCTCTGCACCTGAGCAGCTGGCAGGTATTCTCCCTGTTGATCATACTGGCAGTAGTTGTGGGAGTAGTCTCGGGAATTTACCCGGCCTTCTTCATTTCATCCTATCAGCCTGTGAAGGTGCTGAAAGGAAAACTTTTTGAAGGCAAGCGCAGGCCTGTGTTGCGAAACCTTACGGTAATCATTCAGTTTGTGATATCCGTATTCATCATTTTCAGTACCATAACCATCTATCGCCAAATCTACTACATGGATAAAAAGGATTTGGGTATGGATCAGAAAGATATTGTAGTGGTTACCCTGCGCGACCGTGAGCTGATCGATAAATACAAAATCATCCGGGATGAAATGCAGCTTTTACCCGGCGTAACGGACGTTTCGGCTTCTTCATCGGTTCCCGGTAATTTCGAAGAGCGCCAGGCATATTATCCGGAGGGTACCACACGTCAGGGTTCGCAACTGTTAAATTACATCAACACCGATTATAATTACCTGGAACTGATGGATGCAAAGATTGTGGAAGGACGTAGCTTTAACCAAAATATTCAGCTGGATTCGGCATCCATCATCGTTAACCAGGCCCTGGTGAAAAAGATGGGTTGGGACGATCCGTTGGGAAAACACATTTTCCTGCCGGAAGAAAACCCCAGCGGCGCCGACATAAAATATACCGTGGTTGGCGTGGTGAAAGATTTCCACTTTGCTTCGCTCCATAAAGAAATTGACCCACTGATTGTTGGAACGGAATCACATTATTTCAGGAACCTCAGTATCCGGGTCGAACCGAAATCCACGGCATCCACCCTTGCATTCCTGGAGAAAAAGTGGAACGAGTTTTC
>JAGYLT010000360.1 GCA_018400545.1 Bacteroidales bacterium | reverse complement strand
ATGATGCCGGGTTTTTACCTTTAAACTGATCCTTAAACCCCGGTTCTTCCATTTTGGTTCCAAGCCCCGGTGTTTCTTTATGTTCAAGCACTTCATAGTTGTTGATAGTGCCATCAGCCTGAAAGCCAACCATCAGTTTTATCAGGCCGCTATAGCCAAGGTTGGTGTAGGTATTAACGGCAACACCAATGTTTTTGCCATCCTTAAGCCCCTTAAAGAAAACAAGTGAATCGCCACCGCCCACCGGAACTTCGGCTTGCCTTTCCAATTCGGAAAAGCCTGGCATCACATCGTTGATGGCTTTTTCCTGTTTCAGCCTTTTTACCTTGGCAATGGGCCCTTTGGTAAGATTGTAAACCCCGCTTGCCGCCAGCGATGAAATGGCCGTAACAACCAGCAGGGTTAAGATCATATTTGTGAATGTTGATTCCTTTTTTGCCATAGCATCATATATCTTTAATTAGATACTTTCTGTTGTTTTGTTGAGAATTATGCCTTAACAGCTTTAATCTGCCCGAATCGTTGCGGTTTAAATTGGTTGTTGATTAGTGGTGCGAATGCATTCATGATGAGGATTGCGAAGGAAACCCCTTCCGGATAGCCTCCCCAGAATCGGATCACCATGGTGATAACTCCGCAACCAATTCCATAAATAATCTGGCCTTTGGCCGACATGGGCGAACTCACCATATCCGTAGCCATATAGAAAATGCCGAGCATTAAACCGCCGGTTACGAGATGGAAAAGCGGATTTGCGTAATAGGTCGGGTCAATCCACCACATGATGGCTGAAAAACCAATGGCAGAAACCAGGTAAGAGACCGGAATATGCCAGGTGATCACTTTGCGGAAAAACATAAACAAAGCACCCAACAGCAACGCAAGGGCTGACATCTCTCCCATAGAGCCGCCCTGGAAACCAATCAGGAAATCGACATATTCTGGCATTTCGGCTGAAGTCATTACCTGCTGAACGCTCTGGCCGGCATTAACACCTTCCTTGAGAATTCCCAAAGGAGTCGGGCCAGTGATCACGTCAGTCATAGCTGTTGGAAAATTGGGCTTGGGAGTCGGCCAGCTTGTCATTTGCACCGGGAAGGAAATCAGCAAAAATACACGGCCAACCAGTGCCGGGTTAAATGGATTCTTGCCCAATCCGCCAAAAGCCATTTTGCCAATTCCGATGGAGACAATGGCGCCAATAATCAAAATAAAGGTGGGCAGATTGGTGGGCACGTTAAACGCCAGCAAAACGCCCGTAACAATGGCCGAGCCGTCGTTGATGGTCAGGTCTCCTTTGATCATGTAACGCTGTATCAGATATTCAATCAAAACACAGGCAGTAACGGAAACCGCCATGATCCTAACTGCGTCCAGGCCAAAGAAATAAAACGAAACCAGCATGGCAGGGAGCATGGCGTAAAAAACGCTGTACATGATCTTCCTTACCGATTCGTTGGTATGGACGTGCGGTGATCCCGATATCGTAAGTAATGTATCCATAGCTTAATTTTTTCCTCTTGTTCTGATGATTTGACCTACTTTGGTTTTCCCCAGCCTGATATAATCAAGCAACGGCCGGGATGAAGGGCAGGTGTAGTGGCACGAGCCGCATTCGATACAATCCATGATCTTATCATTTTCGGCGCGCTCCCACAGTTCGTGTTTCACCTCCTGAGCCAGCAGGAAGGGCTCAAGCCCCATTGGGCAAACCGAAATGCAGCGTCCACAGCGGATGCAGACCTTGGTAACGGTACGATGCGCTTCTTCCTCCGGAATTAACAGGATGCCTGATGACCCCTTCACAATGGGAGCATCTACCGACATCAGTGCTTTTCCCATCATCGGGCCACCGCCAATCACCTTGCCCAGATTTTCGGGCATACCACCCGCTTTTTCGATAAGCTCAGAAATTGGGGTACCTACCCGCACCATAAAATTGGAAGGATTTTTGGCGGCTTTTCCGGTAACGGTTACCACGCGCTCAATCAGCGGTTTGTTTTTCTGCACTGCTTCATAAACCGCATAAGCCGTTCCCACATTATCAACCACACAACCTGTTTCGATAGGCAGTTTGCCTGAAGGAACTTCGCGGCCGGTGAGGGCCTTGATCAGTTGCTTTTCGCCGCCCTGCGGATATTTCACTTTGAGTGCATGAACTGTGATTCCCTCGAATTTTTTACATAACTCAGCCATATGATCAATAGCATCCGGCTTGTTGTTTTCGATGCCAATCATGGCTTTATCTACGCCCAGTGCTTTCATCAGGATTTTGGTTCCAATGAGCATTTCCTCGCCTTTTTCAAGCATCAGCCTGTGGTCGGAAGTCAGATAAGGTTCACATTCTACACCATTGATGATGAGGTACTCGGCTTTTTTGCCGTCCGGGACCATCATTTTTACGTGGGTAGGGAAAGTTGCACCCCCAAGGCCAACGATGCCGGCATCATTGATGCGCTGAATGATCTCCTGTTTCGACATGGTGATTTCGCGCAGCATATCTTCGGAAGTGTCGATGCCTTCTTCCCATTCGTCTTCGCTTGTATCGATGATTACTGAGGTACGCTTATATCCCGACTGGTCCATCACAGCATCCACTTTAAAAACTTTTCCGGTGGCCGGTGAATGAATGTTTGCCGAAATAAAACCGGAACTTTTTGCTATCAACTGGCCGGTTTTCACCTCATCGCCACGCTTCACCAGAACATTGGATGGTGCACCCAAATGTTGTGAAACGGGAACAAAAATCCGTTTTGGCAGCGGAAGCGGCTCAATGGCAGCCCCTGACGAGAATTTATTTTCAGGCGGGTGAACGCCTCCGAGTTTGAATGTTTTCAATATCATTGCGTTATATATTGAAATCCGTAATCACTAATTATTTTCTTTTGAAGTTGTAGCTGCCGATTCTTTGGGTTTTTCAGCCACTGG
>JAGYLT010000036.1 GCA_018400545.1 Bacteroidales bacterium | reverse complement strand
GAAAAGCGATGAAAAGATACCATCGAAACTGGATGACAAGCAGAAAGATAAAATCAAACCACTTTTTGAGGATAGTGTTGATAAAGCAAAGTTCACAGTCCAGTTCGACAACCTCAGCGAAAGCGACCTGCCCGTGATGATAACACAGCCGGAGTTTATGCGGCGGATGAAGGATATGTCGGCCATTGGCGGCGGCGGGGGAATGATGGGCATGGGCAACCTGCCTGACAGCTACAACCTTGTGGTGAATGCCAACCACCCGCTGGTTTACAAAATGGCACAGGAAAGCGAAAATGAAGAAAGCAAGAAAATGGCCAAACAGCTTACCGATCTTGCCCTGCTTTCGCAGAACCTGTTGAAAGGTCAGGAACTCACACAATTCATCAAGCGCAGTGTGGATATCCTGTAAATTTTAGAGAATTTTATAATGCGTACAATTAAATAATTTTGAATATGTGGCGTTGTTTGTTTCGTAAACAGGCAGCGCCATTTTTTTTTTAGCTTAATCTGAAAAGTTTTGATTTCATGTTTTACCCCCCTCAGGCAATATCAGAAGAATATCTTAGTGAGCAAGACCTTGACGATATTAAACAAGCCATCCTTAATGCCGAACTCGATACTTCGGCTGAATTCAGGGTACACATCGAAGAATCATGCCCTGGTGATGTTTTAAGAAGGGCATCGGATGTATTTCTGGAACTCGGCATGCACAAGACCAGTCGCAGAAATGCAGTACTGTTTTATGTTGCACTTAAAAACAGGAAATTTGCCCTCATTCCTGACTACGGTATTCTTGAACGTGACACCGAGGATTTCTGGGAAAATCTGAAAATGGAAATGCTTGATTATTTCAGGGAGAATGATTTTTCGGATGGTTTGATTCATGCAATCGGCCGGACGGCTGATTTTCTCAGGGATGTTTTCCCTTATCAAAAAGGAGATGTAAATGAGTTGCCTGATGATGTTTCTTTTGGTGCGGCTGATCAAAATAACATGACTGTAAAACGTTAGTTGGATATTCACAAAACAGCTGTTTGGAATCCTTTAACTGCCTTTCGGAGCTATTTAATTGAGTTTGCGGCCTTTTCAGATTTTTGCATATTTAACGAAATCCACTGCAACATCTTGCAGAATAATTTAATATATTAGCCCAAATTTAAACACAAGAAAATTATGAGTGCATTTAACAAAGTAAAAGAGTACCTGGTGGAACTCGAATACAACATCCTGTCCGAAGATCTTGGGGAGGAACTTTTTGTTGTTGAAAAAGAGGAATCAGGTATCAGCCAGCTGATAATCGACTGCGAGGAACCCATCCTGATTATCGAGTATCCGCTTTTTAAAATCAACAAAGGCGGCGAAGCGCTCTACAAAGAGTTGCTCGTCAAAAATCGCGATATCATCCATGGCGCTTTTGCCCTTGCCGATGATAACACTTTAATTTTCCGTGATACCCTTCAGCTCGAAAACCTCGATCTGAACGAACTGGACGGATCGCTGGAGTCACTTGAATTGTTGCTCGCCGAATATGGCGACAGAATTATTGAAATTTCAAAAACACAATAACCATGGGACTATTCAACAGATTGTTTAAAGTGGGACAATCGGAGGCCCACGCCGTTGTAGATAAGCTCGAAAATCCGATTAAACTAACTGAGCAAGGCATTCGTGATCTGAAAAAAGATCTGGAAAAAAGTATGGAAGCCATGGCTGAGGTTAAATCCGTTGCCATCCGTACCCGCCGCGAATTAGCCAATCATGAAAACAGGGCCGTATCCTACGAAAATAAAGCTGTTCAGTTACTTAAAAGTGCCGGGGCCGGAAGGATATCTCCTGAGGAAGCAGACCGTCTGGCATCAGAAGCCCTCAATAAAAAGCAGGAAGCACAACGTGGCGTCGAGACCGCCAAAGCGCAGTATCAGCAACTGCAGGGTCAGATCAACCAGATGAATGGAAATATCAACAAACTCAAATCCAGTATTACGAAATACGAAAACGAGCTGAAGATGCTCAAAGCCCGCCACCGCGTGAGCAGCGCCACATCCAAGCTGAATAAATCGCTGGCAAATGTGGACAGCAACGGCACCATTTCGATGCTTGAAAAAATGAAAGATAAAGTGGATCAGCAGGAATCGCTGGCGGAAGCCTACGGCGATATGGCTGCTGCAAACACCAGCCTTGACGACGAAATTGACAATGCGTTGCAGGAATCACCATCAACACAATCAAGCGGTGAACTGGCAGCACTTAAGGAACGCCTTCAACTGAAAGGGTAACCATGAAATTCAACTTTTTTAAAAAGAAGAAAGAACCGGAATTTGACCCGTTGGACATAAAAGTTGCTGATCTCAGGAAAGGTTTTATTTTTGAATATGATCTGAAAACCTGGGAAGTGGTCGAAGAATATACTTACGATTGGGGCGACAACTATTTTAGTAAGGAATTCAAGATATCGTCGGGCTCCGATATACTTTTCATGAGTGTGGATGAAGATGATGTGATTGAAATCACCTTACAGAAAAAGATCAAACTATCTTCAATTGATGGCGATGTAGAAGGTGAGATCATCAAAAATAAAGTCCCGCCCAAAAAGATTGTTTACAGAGGTGTGGATTACTATCGCGACAGTGAATCGCCGGGGTATTTCAAAGAAGATAATTCAGCTAAGGACTGGATCGAACTGATAAGCTGGAATTATTACAACGAAGAGGAAGACCGCATTCTGACCATCGAACAGTGGGATGACCGAGAATTTGAAGCATCCTATGGCAAAGTGATCAAAGAATTCGAAATCAGCAATATTATGCCTTCCGGCAACTAAAGCAATATATTCATACGATGACTTTGAGTCATCGTATGAATTTTTTCTATTTTCGAAAATTAACCAAAAAACACATTCAATATGAAAAAACACAAACGCTTACCACTTTTATCCGCATTACTGGCATTCCTTCTGATAGTTGCAGCAGGTTGCGACGGCGGAAATCGCTACATGGAAGAAGGGCTCGACACCGTTATCAAGCAATACCGGGAAACGCCATCCTTTACCATCCTGCTCTACGACCAAAACTACGAAGGTGGTAAATACCAGCACCAGTACCAGGTACTGATCCCAAAACCCGATTCAACAATCGAAACTGTGGAAACACCGTTCTACCAGGTTTCCGACCAGTTTTTTAATGCGCATGTGGACCACCTCGGCATGGAACTGGCCAATAAAAAAGATGGAAAACTCAGCAAGTCGGTGGCACCGGCCGGCTACTCCCAGTATGTTGGAAATGAAAAATATGGCCGATGGACTCAACGCGATGGCGGAAGCTTCTGGGAATTCTATGGAAAATTCGCATTCATGAGCGCGATGTTCAACATGGCTTCATCTCCGGCAAGATATGGTTACTACAACGATTATCGCAGAAATTATGCACCTTCCGGCCGAACCTACCGTGGGCCAAACAATTACTACGGCACACAGGCCTACATGAAATCCAACAAAGGCAGAACAAGCACCTGGAACAGCAAACCCAGTTCATTCAGAAATGATGTAAGGTCCAGGGTGAAAAGAAGCAGTACTGCCAGTCGCAGCAAAGTCAGCCGTTCATCAAACCGCTATTCAAGCAGATCCAGCAGCAGGTCGAGGAGTGGTGGATTTGGGAAATAGTTTAACAGAGCTGTGAGTAATGAGTAGTGATTTGGCAAATTGATTTGTCTTTTCCTGAAATAGGTTTAAAGAAATAATAAATACAAATTAGCATTATGGAAGAATATATTACAAACGAAAACCTTGCGCTGGCGCTGGATACCGTGATTTATCTGGCAAGCGCATTCATACTTTTCTTCATCGGCAAAAAGGCATATGATATCACCTACAAAAAAATTGACATCAAGCATGAACTGGTGAAAAAGGACAACCTCGCTTTTGCGCTGGCAAACGTGGGGTTTTACATTGGCCTGCTCCTGGCCATTGGCAGTGTGATCATAGGACCTTCGTCCGGGATTTTGATTGATCTGGCACTCATTTTTATTTTTGGTATTCAGGCAATCGTACTGCTGCTGTTTTCAGCGATTATTATGGATAAGATTATCCTGGCGAAATTCAGTACCACCAAAGAAATTGTGGAAGATCAGAACCCGGGAACAGGCATTGTGGTTGCAGCAAATTTTATTGCTTCAGGGTTGATTATTGCCGGCGCAATGAATGGTAACTGGGTGGATTTCTTCCCGGCCATGACCGGCGGAAAAACAATTTCAGGTATCATCTCGGCTACCGTTTTCTGGGTCACCGGGCAAGTGGTCATGTTTTTGGCTGCATGGGTTTACAACCTGATTACGCCTTACAATATCCACGAGCATATCGAAAAAGACAATATTGCTGTGGGCATTGGGTTTGCCGGTGCGCTGGTAGCCATAGCTGTATTGATCAGTCATGCCACATCAGGAGATTTTTACAGTTGGCAGGATCACTTTACCAAAGTAGGAATCGAAGTGGTAATTGGATTCATCTTCCTGCCCATCGTAAGGATCATCACTGATAAAATCCTATTACCCGGTGAAAAACTCACCGATGAGATCATCAACCAGGAAAAGCCAAACATCGGGGCTTCCATCATTGAGGCGTTTGCCTATGTGGGCGGCGCAGTACTAATCACCTGGTGCCTCTGATTTTATCCGGTTATTTCGTTTGAAAAATAAAGCTTTCATACTCAAACTGGCCCTTTTTGCTACGGGCCTTTCGGGCATTGTGGCCGAATACATCCTGGCTACGCTGGCCAGCTATTTCCTCGGTGATTCCATTACGCAATGGGCGCTCATCATTTCGCTGATGTTATTTTTTATGGGCGTTGGGAGCCGTATCACCAAATATATCCGAACAAACATTTTTCAACTTTTCATTTTTACGGAATTCACCCTTTCGGTATTTGTGTCCTTTTCAGCTTTACTGGCCTATTCCACTGCCGCTTTCAGCATTTACGCCGGCATTCTGATTTATCTGATGTCGATGATCACAGGCCTGCTGATTGGGATGGAGTTGCCACTTGCAGTTCGGCTTAATGAAAGTTTTGAGGAGCTTCGGGTGAATGTTTCCAGCATCCTGGAAAAGGATTATTATGGTAGCCTGCTGGGAGGATTGTTTTTTGCTTTTGTAGGACTCCCCTACCTTGGGTTGACTTATACACCGTTTATTCTTGGGCTGGTCAACTTAACGGTGGCCATCGCCATGCTCAACTACTTCCCTACCCTGCTCAACCGAAAAGCGCGAATTCAAATCAATTTGGTGGCCGCCGGTGTGCTCATCATCATCGTATCAGGTATTTTTAATGCAAAAAACATCATCTTTTTTGGTGAACAGAACAAGTACAAAGATAAGATCATCTATTCGGAACAATCGAAATACCAAAGGATAGTAATTACGGAGTGGCGGGGTGACCACTGGCTATACCTGAACGGCAACCTGCAGCTCTCCACTTATGATGAAGCCATGTATCACGAAGTGCTGGTTCATCCTGCTGTGGCACTGAGCAATACACCGTATGAAGTGCTGATCCTGGGGGGCGGCGATGGCTGTGCTGCGAGGGAGGTGCTCAAACATAAGGATGTAAAATCCATCAAACTTGTGGACCTTGATCCGGTGATGACAGAATTAGCCATATCTCATCCTGTGTTGTTGCAGGCCAACGACAGCTCATTGTTCGATCCTAAGGTTACCGTGATAAACATGGATGCTTACAAATTCATGGAGGATACACGGCATTTTTTTGATGTGATCATCATCGACCTGCCCGACCCGAGAAGTGTGGAATTGGCGAGGTTGTACGCTATGGAGTTTTACACCATTTGCCACAGGCACCTCAGACCACACGGTGTACTGGTAACCCAGGCAGGCAGTCCTTACTATGCTGCCGAAAGTTTCGAAAGCATCCTGAAAACCGTGGAAACGGCCGGGTTTTCGGCCATTCCCCTGCACAACCAAATCCTCACCATGGGTGAATGGGGCTGGGTGCTTGGCTTAAAGAAGGATGTACCGGATGAGGCGATCATTGAAAAACTTGAAAAAGCAGATTTTTCAGGAATCAATACCCGCTGGCTCAACAACGAGGCCATCGGGCTGATCACTTCTTTTGGAAAGGATTTTTTCAGGGAAAGTTATGACACGGTTAAAGTCAATAAAATTCACGATCCCGTTTTGTACCGGTATTATTTAAAAGGATCGTGGGATTTGTATTGATTGCAATATTTAAATCCAAAAATCATTTCTCTTGAAAATTATTAATTTTGAGAAAACTATTTCATGATGACACTGAACATTAATATTGATATAAACCAGATTATTCAACTGATTCAGCAGCTTCCTGAGAACAAGAGACTGCAGGTCAAGTACGAAATCGATAAGTCACTCAGTAAGAAAATAAAACAGGATGAATCAGATGAAATTAGACAATTGATCCTGAATGGACCTGTGATGACTGAAGAAGAGGAAATTCGTTACAAGCAAATAAATAATGATTTTGACAAATGGACAAAGAACTTATTTGCATAGATACCTCAATCTTGATTGACTACTACCGAAAAAAGAGAAAGGAAAAATCGGAATTTTACAAGCTTTCCGAGAAATACAAATTTGCAATTTCAGCAATTACCAAATTTGAAATCATCTGTGGAGCCAACCAGGATCAAGTTGCATTCTGGGATAGCTTACTTGGTAAATTTGAATTTATTTTCATTAATAATAATGAGATTGATATCGCTGCAGCTATTTATAAGGACCTTTTACAAAAAAATAAGATCATTGGTATTAAGGATATCCTTATTGCATCAACTGCTTTATCACTGAATCTAAAAATGGCTACTTTAAATTTAAAAGATTTCAAAAGAATAACCAATTTGGAATTGATTGAACTGAATTAAGAAATTCAAAAAATGAAAGCGGAAATATTCAATTACCACGGATGGATTCAGGAAACGCTACCTGAGCAGGTGAAAGACCTGATGGAAGGGCTTTTATCTTCCTCCGGCTTTACGGTGCTTGATAAGGTTGAACACCGCTTTCAGCCCGACGGCTTCACCGCAGTTTGGATTCTGGCGGAGAGTCACCTCGCTGTCCATTCCTTCCCCGAGGAAAACAAAACCTACATTGAGATCAGCAGTTGCAACAGGCAAAAAAATGAAGCATTTGTGGAACAGCTTAAAAAGCTGGTTGTAAATGAATAATCATACATGATGAATAAGAAAACTATACGCACCACCCTGCAGATTCTTGCAGCCGTGGTTTTTTTTATCTTCCTTCTTTCGGCGATCCTTCAAGTGGAAAAAGATGCGGAAGGCAGTTCCATCAAAACCCTGTTCGACGCATTCTGGTATTCTATCGTCACGCTAACTACCGTGGGCTATGGCGATTCTTACCCGGTTACAACCACCGGGAAAATAATAAGCCTGGTGCTGATCCTGTTCAGCCTGGGCGTTTTAAGTTATGTTATTGGTCAAATAAGCAGTAAAATTCAACAGTATATGGAAAAGAAAAAACTGGGTCAGTTTGGCACCAATTTCGCCAATCATGTGATTTTGGTTGGTTGGAGTGATTTCGGAAAACTCATTGCCGACGAGATTTTCAGTGCCGGGCAAAAGCTGGCCGTCATCACCAATAATAAGAGCAATGTGGACATTGTGAAAGAGTTGTATGGTGAAAACGTATTTGTGTATTTCGGTGAGACTACCAGTATGGAAGCCCTTGAAAAAACAAATATCAAAAAGTCTGTTTCATTGTTTATCAATCTTCCCGACGACTCGAAGGCTCTGGTTTACCTCATCAATTTGCGGAAACATTTCAGGGGCGTGAATGTGGTGGCCTACCTTTCCAATACCGAACTGAAAGAAACCTTTTACAGCGCGGGTGCCACTTATGTGATCCCGGAAAAGGATATCAGTTCCAAGCTCATCGCCAGCTTTGTTTTCGAACCCGATGTGGCCAAACTAACCGAAGACCTGCTCACCACATCCGACAGCAGCGATGCGAGCGATATGTTCGAATTTAAAGTGGATGAAAAAAATCCCTTTCTTTCGAGCAACTGCCTGGATACATTCATCACCCTCAAAAAGGAGCACAATGCCATCCTGCTGGGGATTTCAAAAAAGACCGGTTCGGAGTATGAACTGATCAAAAACCCGGGCGAAAAAGATACGATCGAAAAAGGAGATTACATCATCATCGTGGCCGACGGCACCACCAAGAAGGAAATCGAAAAGCTGTTCGGCGTGAAAGAAGGCCGGATGCTAAGGATTGGAAGTTAAACAGCCACCAATGCACGAATTACATTTTCCATTCGTGCATTCGTGGCTTATTTTTCTTTTGCATGCGTGGCATCCAACTTTTTTTTTGTATCTTCGGGTTTTGAAATAACCAATAAAAACAGGAGGTAAATATGCAGACTTACATGCTTTTTACAAAACTATCAACAGACCTTTCATTTGAAATGAAAAACCGCGAACGCCAGGGTCGCAACTGGCTGGAACAGGTAAAGGAAAAGTGCCCGGAAGTAAAGTTCCTGGCGCATTACGCCATTCTGGGCGAATATGATTTCATAGATATTTATGAAGCCCCGGATCGGAAACCGCCGCCAAAGTTTCGATGATAAGCCAGGCGAATGGTGCCCTGCATGCCAAAAGTATGCTGGCCATTCAGTACAAGCGTTTCCTGGAGCTTACTGATGAAATTTAAATCGGCCTGAATTGAAGATTTTACTCCCCGTTAGGAATTTCCTGGCGGGGATTTTATTTGGTTTTTGGGGAATAATGCCGCTTCAGCCACTTCGATAACCCGTCGAAACCCGGGAATAAAACACGCTCGTTGATATTTACCTGATCCAGTTTATCCCTGATCTCCCATTTCATCCCGGCAGGTATCCGTATTCTGAAATAAAGATCCGGTTTATCTTCCAGCCACTTGTCCAGTAAACTTGCTGCATGCGACATAAACGTAAAAATCGCAAACTGATTCACAATGCGGTTATCCAATGATGGTGATTCAAATGCCACAGCAAATTCCATCTCTTCGTCCGATAGCTCACCAAGATTTTTATACACATTGTTCAGCATCGCACTTGTGAAACTGTTGGACCCTACTCTGCGCAATTCACAGCCAAGCTTTTCAGGCAGATAATCCATCAGGGCCTCATATTTCAATGCCCAGATAATGCCGTCGCGGTCAAATTTATCAAGTTCTGCTGTGGCAAAATGCAAGGCCACATAAGGTGAATAAGTCCAGTCGAGCAATCTTGTGGGCAAACCATGATGCTGCGCCAGCGCCAGCCAGTCCCAGTCGGTATTATTGATAGCATCAGGCTGGTGTGAATATTTTTTAAAGTTTCTCAGGAGATGAAATTCCAGCATTCTGAAACTCCCGCCAAGCCTTATCAAAGATGTCTCCAGCGGATAATTAAAATTCGAAAGTCCGCGATAAATGTATGGCGACCGAATCCGATCGATCTTGCTGCTGTAGGAATCATGGAATAATATTTCCTGAAGATCAGTCCAGCTACCGGGGTTAAATTCCTTTTTCAAGTCCATATTAAATGGTTTTTGCAAAGCTAAATCCTTTTCCCTGATTTTCCCTGATTATCGAGGATTAAAAATGAGGATCCCCTGTAAGTTTAATTATCTCCATCAATATGAAAATACCTGTTATTAACATGAAAATATTTAACAGTTTTCCAGGATTTCTGATATAAAGACTTCTTGTTGTGTTTATTGTGAAAAAATGTTATTTACATTTTTTAGGAGAACAATAATTTCCTTTTTGTGTTAGACAATGCGAGTTTAGAAAGCCTAAACGCTAATTTTATTTTGTTCTTATTAAAAGCTAAACGTATGAGAAAATTATTACTAATTTTATTTGCCATTTTAGTGTTGAGCCCTGTATCAAAAGCTCAATCCACTGATTATCCATGGTTATTCGGGGTGAGTACCAATTATGTGGATTTTAATGTAATTCCAAGAGGTTTTGGGGATCAATTTTCAGATGCGAACTGGATGGGTAAACACCGTCCTGGAATGATGCGTCTGGGAAGATATATTAATCCATCGTTTAATGCTTCAGCCTTGCTTGCTGTGGTAAAAGTCGATCCTCAAAAGATGAATACCGTGCCTTTAGAGCGCACAGTCAACTCTGATAAATTTATGAAATACGGAGTTCAACTTGAGTACAAGTTTGCCAATGGCTACATACTTCCTGATGGCTGTCGTATTGATCCGTATCTGTTTCTGGGCATGAATGGTAGCCAGATTGATGAAGTTACGTATTTGTCAAGTTCAATGGGCATTGGAATAAATTTCTGGCCCTGGCAGCAATTTGGTGTAAATTTCCAGGGAGCCTACGATTATAACTGGGAGTTTGATGATTACATGCACTACTCGATTGGATTGGTCATCCGTTTTGGTAAATTTAAAGATACAGATGGTGATGGCATTGCAGATAAAAAGGATTTATGTCCTGAAGTGGCCGGCCTTGAAGAGTTTGATGGCTGTCCTGATTCCGACCTGGACGGCATACAGGATTCAGAAGATGCATGCCCCAACGAGGCCGGATTGGCTGAATTTAATGGTTGCCCCGATACAGACTCAGACGGGGTTCCTGATAAAGATGATGAATGTCCGAATGAACCAGGCAGTATAGAAAATAATGGTTGTCCTGATTCAGATGGTGATGGAGTAATTGATAAAAATGACAAATGTCCTGATGTAGCAGGTGAAGTTCGTTTTGATGGATGCCCGGATACAGATGGTGATGGAATTCCGGATAATCTGGATGAGTGCCCACAGGAAGTTGGCCCGGCAGGAAACAACGGCTGCCCATTACCACCACCGCCACCTGTAATAGAGGAAGTTGTTGTAGAAACAATTAATTTTAATGCAAAGGAAATCCAGTTTGCTACTTCCAGTGCTGAAATCAAAGGAACTTCATTTGATAAACTTGATGTCATTCTTGATATTATGAAAGAATACCCCGAAGCAAGGTTTACGATTTATGGATACACTGATAACACCGGACCAGACGATTTCAACCTCCATTTATCAAAAGACAGGGCAAGTGCTGTGAAAGATTATTTTGTATCAAAAGGAATTGATTCTAACAGGCTTGAAGCTGGCGGATTTGGCGAAAAGAATCCGATTGCTCCAAATGACACACCAGAAGGCAGAGCCGAAAACAGAAGGGTTGAAATAAAACTGATTGAAGAAGATAACTAAATTGTAAGGATAATTTCAGAAAAGAGCAGTTCAGCCGGACTGCTCTTTTTATTTGTGCTTCTTGCTAAAATGCTCACGGATGGCCAATTTAATTTCGCTGAACTCTCCGGCCGAAGGAAAATAATCAGTGAGTCTGAGTTTTGCTTCATACTGGAACCATATCAAAACTATCACGGAAGTAAGAACATAAGAAATACTTGTAGCCCAACCGGCACCTGTTATTCCAAATTCAGGAATCATAATGCCAAAGAGGATTACAGAAATGATTAGTCCCGTGAACGATGCGATGGTATTGACGTGATATTTGCCGGTTCCTGAAAAATAATGCCCCACGATAAGGGCAATATTGAAAAACAAAACTCCCGGTGCCAGGCTCTGAATTACCAAGCCAACCTCGGAAAAACCATCTCCGTAAATCCAAACAAACAATTCCGCAGGCAAAATAACAAGAACAACCAACAGGATCAAGCTTAATATTAGCGCCGCAAAGGTGAGGTTGACGGTAATTCTTTGGGCATAGTCCTTATCCGTCGTGTTTGAAATCCGTGCGTATTGTACCATACTAATGCTACGACTGATCAGCCAAATGGATTCTACCAGCGAGGTTCCATTTGAATATACGCCTACCTCGGCTTCAGAATAAATCTGCTCCAGCCAATAGAAGCTCATCCTGAAGCTCAGAAGTTGGAAAATATGGGCAAGCTGATTGAGAATGCCATATCTGAGCATTTGTTTAATAACCAGGAAATAGGATGATATGGCCAGAAACTTAAATTGACCTGCAAATTTTACCAGGTAAAAAACACTTACCACATACGAAGCTATGAATGCAAAATACAATGAAGTGATGTACGATTGAATGGTGTTTTCGCCCCGGATGAAAAAGAAAACCACGAGTGATATCCCGATAAACAGCGGCTGAACAAGTGCGACAAAGTTGGATGGTGCTATTTTTTCCCTACCAATAAGAATGGAAGAATTAACGGAGGTAAATGCGTTGATAACGGATAAAACACAAATATGCAAAACAAATTCAGCATCAACCAGGTTGAATAAATAAAGTGCAAGGGCGAAAATACTCCCGGTAAGCACCGACCAAATGTAAGCCGGTAAAAGAATGGCTGAAAAATGATGTCGTGGTGTGAGATAAACGATTGCTCCGCCCCCCATCAAATTTGCAAATACCAGAATGTAGGCAATGGTTGTAATGATTAACCCTTGCTGGCCTTTTCCTTCAGGGCCGAGAAACCTCGAGATCACAATAGCAATCAACAGGTTGAGAATGGCTGAAATTAG
>JAGYLT010000359.1 GCA_018400545.1 Bacteroidales bacterium | reverse complement strand
CTGGAAAACAACCAGGGTAAAATCAAGGTATTAAAAACCAATGCAAACTGGTTCGGGGTCACCTATAAAGAAGACAAACAAAGCGCCATCAACAGAATAAACAGCCTTGTTAAAAAGGGTATTTATCCGGCAAACCTTTGGAAATAAATGGTAGGCATCGATCCACATATCAACATAAAACGTATTGTTGATCAGTTTGAAATTAATGGCGAATTCGATCATGCCGAAGCCATCCATGTCGGGCATATCAACGATACCATCCTGGTGAGGACCAAAAATGAAATTGATCCGGATTACGTGATTCAACGTATCAACCACACGATTTTCAGGGATGTGGATAAACTCATGGAAAACATTCTGCGGGTCACCACGCACATTTCAGGAAAACTTAAATCCGATAACACGCTCAAAAAAAAGAGCTATGTTGAACTGGTGAAATCGACCGGTGGAAAATATTATTACCTGGACAATTCAGGCAACTACTGGCGTTGTTACGTGTATTGCCGAAATGGGTCGGAAGAGCACGAAGGCGTTTCGCCAATGATGGCGTTTGAGGGCGGAAGGGCTCTTGGGAAATTCCAGCAGTTCCTGTCCGACCTTCCCGGAGGGCCGCTTCATGAAACCATTTCCGGATTCCACAACCTTGAAAAAAGGCTCAGGGATTTCCATAAAGCCCTAAATGCTGATGCTTTTGGCAGGGCTAAATATGCTGTGGATGAAACGGATTTTTTCATTTCGCGGGCAGACGAAATGATCGGTGTTTATAACCTGAGCAGGGAGGGGGCATTTCCATTTAGGGTGACCCACAACGATACCAAGTTCAACAACATCCTTTTCGACGAAAACGCCAACGCGCTTTGCATCATCGACCTCGACACCGTGATGAATGGCTATGTACTTTATGATTTCGGGGATGCCATCCGAACGTTGACAAATACCACACGGGAAGATGATCCCGATACCGGCCGGGTTGATTTTGATTTTGAGCTGTACAAGGAATTTGCAAAGGGTTACATCCGTGAAACCAGGAAGCTGCTTACAGTGAATGAAATCAAATACCTGGCCTTTTCGGCAAAATACATGACCTACATGATTGCCATGCGCTTCCTGACGGATTATCTAAAGGGTGACATTTATTACAAAACTGATCGGGACGATCATAATCTGCACCGCACCCAAAACCAGTTGGCACTATTGAAAAAGATGGATGAAAAGTTTGAAGGGATGATTGGGGTGATACGGAAATATGCCAAAGCTTAGTTGAAAACCAGCTTATTAAAATAAAATACGCGCCGCTTACTGCCACCCCCCAACTGGCTGTTTCGAAGGGTTTGATAACCGTAGGCCAGAAAATAATCATCGTACCAGTGCCTGATCATTCCACCAGACGATTCAATCTGAACATCATTTACGTATTTTGTTGAAAGCCTTGTTTTCTCAATACTTCCAACTTGTTGATAACCATCTACAACTTTCGAAATAACCCTGCCATCGTGATTATAAAACATCACCACATTGTTACTATCAACAAAAGCATCGATGCTCTTGCGTAGTTCCATCGAACGCTTGTCCCAGATTTTCATGCCATTGCTCCAAAGCAAATTGCCTTCCCGGTCCACATTTACGGCAAACGCATTGAAATAGCGGTATCCGTCGAAAACATTGTAATAGTAAGGCATGGGACGCCCATAAAAATCGTATGACATGGTGGAAACCTGATGATATTCCGGGTAATAGGCCTCCGCCAACATCAGGAAATTATCACCGTTTTTTTTCAGATCATGAACCAGAAATTCATAATTCAATGTTTGCGGCCGGCCCTTTCTTTTCTCTTTTTCGATCAGATTTGTAACTTCCGCCAACTCCTCATTATTCAAAATCTGTGTGATATTTTTGAAATCCAGCAACTTATGGAAACGAATAAACTGCTGCTCACCATTGCTTACCCTGGCAATGTAAAATCCTTCTGATTCTTCACCCTGGCCGGCCTCCTCGTTAAAAGTTACACTGCCATTCATATTGTTGTAGCTGCCAAGCACAAATATTTCATCTTCCGAAATAAACGATAGCTGCGCATTGAGCAGTTTTTCCGATGGCCTTGTTGGTGCAATCTGTACCGAAGAATTTAAATTACCTGAAAAATCATAGGTGTTCAGGTAAAGCGAACTGTTTTTTCGGGATGAAAATATGTTTACGGCCAGCACAACTTCCTCAGTAAAAGGGTCGTATTTTACAGCTTCGATAAATGCAGGCTCTTGATTGAATATTGTTGCCGCATCCAGGCTTTTTTCGAGGTTTCGAACAAGCAACATGGCATTGTCCTTTTCATAATTAAATCCGGCAATAAAATTTCCGCTTTGCACCTGGAAATTCACCATTCGGGCTTCTTCGGGCGTAAAGATGTTTTCGGTAATAAAATTTCCTGTTACGATATCGAGGTTAATCAGTTGGAGGTTGTATTCGTCAGATCTGACTTTGGACGGTTTCTGAAAAACGAGATGCAAATTTTCGCCATTCAGAAAGTAATCAATGTATTGAAATTCTTTATAAACGGGAATTTCGCGCGACCACATGGGTTCCAGCTCCTTATCATAAAAAATAAAAATCCACGCTTTGGTGTAAATGTCCATTTCCTGAATGCTTTCATAAAACATCAGCGCACCTTTTTCGCCGCAGGGCACCAGGTCAAAAACTTCGGCACGCGCATTAAACTCCACGCGTAAAGGATTTTCATCCGACTGGCCATGCAACGCTGTCAGGAAAAAGGATAAAATGGAAATTATGATAATCAGTCTCATCTTTATCAATCAAATTGTATTGGATAATTAAACCACTGCCGGAAAAATTTATTTTTCACAAACAAAAAAAGTGCCCCGATTAAGGGGCACTTTTATTAGCAGATATTTACTGAAAGAAATCACACGCTAATTAAGA
>JAGYLT010000358.1 GCA_018400545.1 Bacteroidales bacterium | reverse complement strand
TTTCTAAGCCCTTCGGGCAACCGTTGAAGAATTGCGCGGTTTAAATTTCGGCGGTAAGTTCAAGAAAACGATTGTATGGAATTGCCAGCATGCTCTTGGCGTGCATGGCTCCGTGTTCCTGACTTATCATCGAAACTTTTGCTGCTGTTTCCGGATCGGGAGCCTGATAAATATCGATGAAATCGTATTCGCCCAAAACGGCATAATGATTCAGGAACTTTACTTCCGGACACTTTTCCTTCACATGTTCATACCAGCTTTTGCCTTGCCGGTCGCGGTTTTTCATTTCGTAGGAAAGATCCGTTGATAGCTTTGTAAACAGAATGTAAGTTTGCATGAGTACCTCCTTTTATTTTTGATTGATTGTTTATTCGGTTTTATCATCATTCATCAGCACATCATTTGTTGGACTATCGCTGATGACGGTATTCGTATTGGATTTTACAACGATTGATACGCCAAACCTGAAATTGAAAATATTTGTTTCGGTTATATTCAGTGGGGCAATTATATTTTCGGCCACAGCAAAGATTTGCAGGGGTCCCAGATTGGCGGCAACACCAGCACCCGGGTTTAGGAAGCTGTCGTTGAATATTGTATTGGAAACCATGAAGTTCAGATTGCGTCCGAATTGATGGGTATAAGCTACCGAAAAGGTTGTCCAGTTGGTGTTTGTCTGAAACCTGTTGGTGAGCAACACGTTGAAAGTACCATTTTTGCTCAGGTTGAAACGTCCGCCCGCATTCAGTATCGGCGACAGTTTTGTGGTGTAAGCTCTGGCAGTTTCTTTAATGCCGAGTTCATCGGCAATGGAATCGAATACATTTTCAATCCTGTCGTTGTCGAGTGTGCCATTGGTAAAATATTCACCGATATCAAAACCGTCGTAGGTAACGATTTTGCCGGGGTCTTCGGTTTCAAAATTTTTAAGATTTTCAGTCCATTTAATACTGCCAACATTCAGCAGTGCGGCATGGGCTTCGAAACGCCGGTTGATTTTATATTCGGCGCCTATATCAAAGGCGAAGCCACTATTGGCACTTCCGGGCAGGAAAAAGTCAGTTTCAATATCCTCATCGTTAATGCCGGGCACCGATAGATTGATTTGCAGGTCAGATTGCAGCATAAGCGAAAAGTCGTCTTCATTTGTTGTTAGATTGAAATCGGTTTTTGCTGTATTGACATTTGCCAAACCTTGCAGATATTTGAAGTTGGCACCCACATTCAGTTTGTCAGTTACAGTCCTCGAGAAGCCCAGTGAATATTCGCGGTAGGCCATAACATCAAGTGTACTGCCACCGAGATTTACTGTTTTCCCCAGAAATTTCTCATGTCCGTTGCCGTAAAAGGCAAATTCCAGAATTTCTTTCCTGAGCATAAATTCAGTAGCTGCCTTTTCGGCAACTCTGAAATGAAAGTAATTTTTGCCTGCTTTGAATCCTAATGTGAAATATTCAGCATTCAGGTTAAAATTGATGTGGTTTTCATCATCCAGATTGCTTAAAATATAATCTCTGTCCAGCACCAGTGAATCGCCAACTGTCTGAAAGATATTTTCATATTGTATGGTGTTTTCAAATCCTGTGGTGATATTTGAGAGCACCGGAATACCCAAGTAGAAAGAGTAGTCGGGAGTGAAGGCCGGGTTTACCGTTCGGCCGTGCGGCACAATGGGAAGAAACGTAAGCTGGCGGTCGTTTTGCGCAATCAATGGCTGAGAGCACTGAAAAATAATGACACCGGCCAGGGATGATTAAATAGCTGCTGATTTTATTTTTGATTGTTGTCATTGCAAGTCCCCTCCCGATTTAATTGGATTCAACACTAAGTCCTGAAATAATGCCAAGTTTTAACCCGAGATAATTTTCGGGATAAAACTTTACAAGTCCTTCATCAGTGGTCGAAATAGCCGTTCGTATAAATAGGTATTCCGCTTTGATGAGGTTGTCAATCCCTTTTCTTTCCAGAGTGATGTCTGTAGTTTTCGATACGCTTCCTGTTACGGCGTATTCCGGTGGGCCGCTAACGGGCGCTCCGGGCAAAATATTCCCACCGCCGGTAAGCAGCGAATCGAGGACATTATAGTTTTCATCAGCAAAATAAATCTGTGCGGTAACATCCACTGGAAAGGCATTGGTAAGGCCGAAACGAAAAGTTACATAATCAATCTCCTCTAAATCAGTCTCAAGGTTGATGCTTACGGTATCTTCGACAATAAATTCCTGAACTGCCGCAAACAGGTTTACTTCCAAATCAACACTTAGGGAAATGGCACTTTCGCTGAGTATGAAGTTCTGATCATTCTTTGCTGAACTAAAATTGGTGGCAGCAGTGATGTCGTAGTAGAGCTTTTGAGGTGAAATATTGAAAACTTCGGAGAAATTGGCATCTGAAAAATCAAGAACATTTTCTATGGTTTCGCCTATCTGGTTAAAGCCGGGCGAATTGATTTCAAATATATTTGGAACGCCCTGCCCAAAAAGTTCAATGTCCACGCGGTCGGGCTCATTTACTGGAGAATATGCATAGAGCGAGTTGGCCAGGAATGTTACCGGAATTCCAAAGGAATTATCAATGTTAAATTTCAGATTAACAGCGCCGCTTCCTATGTTGATGCCCCCGCCAATGGTGTTATCAAATAAACCTATGTTAATGGAATCATTCAGCGGGAAATCGTATTGGGCCAGGTAGCCGAAAAAGCCTTCAAATTCCATTTCGCTCAGTTCACCTTCCAGAATAAGTTCGTACGGCGACAGGTCGGGGTTATCGTCGTTGGTGATGATAATATCCTGATTGAGGTACATCACATTGGCAAGAGTATCCGAAGGCTGGCTCAGGACGAATTTGTAATCACCGAGATTGATGGTGGTGTCGAAGTAAACCCATTCGGAGCCATCCGGATTACTGATGTTTGCATTGATCAGAAGCGGCGAATT
>JAGYLT010000357.1 GCA_018400545.1 Bacteroidales bacterium | reverse complement strand
TGCCCGAAGGCGCCGACCTGATGATCACCCCGGTTTCGGAGCCGGAGAATCATTATCTGAGAATTACCGGAAAATCTAAAATTGAGGAAGACGGAACCCTGGAAGGTGAGATATACATCACCGCCGAAGGACAGACCGACGCTTCCATCCGGGGTATGTTTACCCGGTCGTACAAATCGGAATGGGAAAAGAACCTGGAATCCGAACTGCTGCGGATCAACCCAAAAGCCGAGATACTGAGCATGGATTACGGCGATGATCCTTACGACCACATGGCCGGCCCCATTGAGATCACCATAAAATACCGCATCCCCGATTATGCTTTCGTGGGCAACGGCAAGATTGCTTTTGTGCCTTTCACTGCCAGCAATATCTTCAGCCGCGCACAGTCGCACCTCTACCTGAACACCGCACCCGAATCGCGTGATTATGCTTTCCGCGACCGCTGCAGCCGGATGGTCAACATCCGCGAAACCATCACCATCCCGGAAGGATATTCCATGATGAATGAACCTGTTGAAAAAGATCTCGACGGTGTGGCGGCCGCATACGAAGGCACGCTTTCGCAGGACGGCAATACCCTCGAGGTGGAACAGGAGATCATCCTGGAAAAAAGAATTTATGAGCCTGCAGACTGGCCGGCGGTGAAAGATGCCGTTGATGCCCAGCAGGAGATGGCAAAGACACCGATTGTCCTTTATAAATAGTTAATCGTTATTGGTTATTCGTTATTGGTTAATGGTATGATATAAATGATTGCATTAAATTCTTTGGCTAACGGAAGTCCGGATATTTTTTCGAATATTGGATGTCGATTGTCGAAACATTTGTTTCGATACTATATTCTTGCAGCATTTGCTGCAAACCCATCAATGTTGAAAGTGAATACTGTCATGAAAGATTCAGCGGAATAGATATTCCGCCGAGCATCCTGGCAATCGGTTTACAATTACAATTAACGGATAACGATTAATACCAACAAAACTGACAAAATAAATAAAACATGAAGAAATTTATCATCATAATCATCGCAGCAATTGTTTGCACATCTGCTGCAGCGCAGCCGGAAGATGCGGATGCGGTTTTTGAAAAGATCACCAAAACTTACACCCTCAACGAGGACGGCAGCATGAGCTACCGCTACTTCAAGGAGCTCAAGCTTAACACTTACATGTCGTTCAACAGGCTTTACGGCGAAACCTTCATTGTTTACAACCCTGAATTTCAGGAGCTGGAAATCAATGAAGCCTACACCATTATGGCGGATGGCAAAAAAATCGTTGCACCGGACAATGCCTTCAACGAGGTTTTGCCACGGGGTGCAGCCCATTCCTCCACCTTTAACCACCTGCGCGAAATGGTGGTAACACATACCGGACTCGAGCTGGGAGCCACGATTTTCCTGGATTACACCCTAACCACAACAGCCGGCTACTGGCCTGCACTGATGGCTGATGAAATTATCCAGGAATCTTCTCCGGTGAAGGACATGGAGATTATCGTGAAGGTCCCGGCGGATGTGGAACTGTATCACAAGATGTTCAACCTGCGCACAGCTCCGGAGATCATGGTGGTGGGCAGCCAGAAAGTTTACAACTGGAGTTTCACAGGACTGGAAGCCTCAGGCAAGGAAGGGTTCAGGGGAGATTTGCCCGGCATTCCAAGGCTGAGTTTCAGCACCGAAAAAAAGCCCGGCGTAGTATTCGAGTGGGTGACCCGCCAAAAGGCTTTCGATTTCCGGATGACAGATGAAATGAAAAGCTTTGCATCCGGACTTAAGGATGTAGAAGCAGAGATGAAAACCATGCTTGCCATCCAGGAGGAGGTGGTGAACAACATGAAAACCGACCGTGCCCATCTGGACTGGACAGCCTTCAGGGTGCGCACTCCGGGAGAAGTATGGAACAGCAACGGCGGCAACAAACTTGAGAAATCAACCCTGCTGGCCACGCTGCTCAAAGCAGCTGACTTTAATGCCACACCAGTGCTGTACACTCCGGAAATATTTTACGATAAAAACATCGGAAATCTGATGCAGTTTCATCATGCTGCTGTGATGGTTAACACCAAAAATCATGGTACGATATTTCTCGCTGCGGATGAGATGAATGAACAAACACTGGCTTATTCTGCACCCGGACACGTATATGCCCCGTTAAATAAAAATGCGGACTTCTCCATCATCGATCCCTCGGCAACAAAAAATTCCATTGACGTATCAGGTGAAATGAAATTTTCCGGGGAGATGGAACTGACCGGCCAAATGGAAGCAACGCTGACCGGCGCTGCAAACCCTTTCCTGGTTGCGGAAAAAGATACCCAGAACCTGGTTTCAAAAGTTTCGGGTGGCCTGGTGGAAAAGGTAAACATCGAAAATGCCAACCCGGATAAACTGAAAGCTGCACTAACCATTTCCAAAGAAGGAGCTGTGAAGGAGCATCAGAATTTTTACCGTTTTGAACTTTCCGAAATGAAAACCGGTTTCAGCAGTTGGCGCATCAGCTACCTGAGCAGTTACAGGCAGGATGACTTTGTAATCCCGTTTGCGCTGGATGAGAGCTATTCCTGGGAAATCGAGATTCCTGAAGGCTATGAATTCGTAAATGTTAAAGATGCCGTTAGCGTTAAAAACAAAGCCGGAGCCGTAAAGCTTGAGATCACTCCGAAGAAAAACACCGTTGTGATCAAGCGTGAATTATCGCTCAACACCAAAATTATTTCGCCCCGGGTTTATCCGGAATTCCGTGAAATTATTAACGAATGGCTGGATGATAATATGAAGGTTGTTGTTTTCAGGAAAGCGGTTGATTAAAATATTTTTCAATCCATACGATGACTTCGGGTCATCGTATGGGTTTCCTAACCCAACTTGGACAAGCCAAAACCAAAAAGGGGGATACCTTTAAAAGCATGTATCATGTTTTGGCTTATACAAGTTGTC
>JAGYLT010000356.1 GCA_018400545.1 Bacteroidales bacterium | reverse complement strand
GCAATCCTGCCGAGGAGAAATATTTACTCGATCCCGATAATCAGGATAAAATTGCGATGGCTATTTTTAATGCTGTTCGCGATTATCAGCAACATCTTGAAACGTTAGCGATTCAGGAAGTCGTTGAACCGGCGCAGAAAGAAAAGCCAGAACCGGTGATGGAAAAATCGGTTTATCGCATTTGTTTTGCGGTAATGGATGCGCTGATGCCATTTGATGATAAAATGTTTGCAGGTATCGGGAATATCTGGGTTTTCACAAAGGATGGGAAATATTACTACACGTTTGGGGAGGCTGCAAGTCCGGATGAAGCCCAAAATTTACTTAAAGTGTACCGGGCATCCGGGAAACACCGCAAGGATTTTAGCACTGAGCCCAGGATTGTGAAATTCACATCATGGCGTTAACATACAATCGTTTTAGTCAAAAATATTGTAGTTTTGCTTAATCATCAAAAACACAAGGATTTTGAAAATATCAAGAGAATTTAAGGTTGGATTTGTTTTTATTGCAGCCGTGGCAATTTTCATTTGGGGCTTTAACCTGCTGAAAGGCACCGACATCCTTTCGAGTAAGCGTTTCCTGTATGCTGTTTACGATAGGGTGGATGGTCTTGAAAAAGATAACAAAGTCCTGGTGAACGGATTGAACATCGGAAAGGTGAGCCGGATGGATTTTATTCCCGGAAAGTCAGAAATCCTGGTGGAATTATATATCCAGAATGATGTGGATATTCCGGAAAATTCGATCGCCATGATCAAAGGTACAGATCTGCTCGGCACCAAAGCCATCGAAATCATTTTTGCAGATTCTCCTGAATTTGTGGACAACTACGATACACTTACTGCCCAACTTGAGCAAAGCCTGATGTCGCAGGTGAATGAGCAGGTTGAACCGCTCAAAAGAAAGGCGCTGGCGCTGATCAGCTCCATCGATTCAACCATGTCGGATATCCAGTCGGTGTTTGATGAAAGTACCCGCGATAACCTCACGAACACCATCGAGAATATCAAAAATACCCTGGACAATGCGGAGAATGCAACTTCACGGATCGATAATATTTTGACTGACGGCCAGCCAAGAATTCAAACCATTCTGGTCAACCTCGAATCCATCTCCAACAACCTGGAGGAAAACAATGAAAATATCACCACCATCCTTACCAATTTTTCGGCGTTGAGCGATTCGCTGGGTTCGGCCAACATACCTCAAACCATCAGATCAGCCAACAGAGCCATGCTAAAGCTGGGAGCCATTGCCGAAAAAATAAACAACGGGGAAGGTACTTTGGGGCAATTATTGACCAACGACAGCTTGTATATCGAACTGGAAAATACAACCTCTGCCCTGAAAATACTTTTAGAGGATATTGAGAAGAATCCTAAAAAGTATGTGAAGTTTTCGTTGTTTTAAAAAATCAGGGGATTATTTCCCTCCAATAAATAATTCCACAGCCTCGTTGAAGGCTTCCGGCTTCTCGAACTGGACAAAGTGTCCTGCCCTTGGGATAATCACCAGCTTGCTGTCAGGAATTTTTTCATCACCAATATTTGCAATGTCCACCGTTCTTCCCGGATTTAAAAACCGGTTTGGGATCAGGTTATCCTGTTCGCCAAAAATAATGAGGGTGGGTTGGGTGATTTGATCAAGTATGTCAATAACAGGTTCATCAACCATGCCATGCACCGATTGAACAACGGTGTAACAGTAATTTTCAAAATCATCGGCAGAGCGCATGGCAATCCGGTCGGTGATCATGAATTCCGCATCATCGGGCACATTGTAAAAGTTGTAGGCCAGGTTGGTTTGAATTTGTTCCACGGTGGTTTTCAATACACCATCCACGGTCATCACATCCCGGAACCATTGTTTTTGGCCTTCGGTGAAGGATTCAAATCCTGCAGGATCGGCCAGGATAAGTTTTTGAATTTTCTCAGGATAGTTGATGGCGGCCATCATGGATATTTGTCCGCCCATGGAGTGTCCGGTAAGCACCACATTTTTGAGATCCAGTTGATCGATGATGTTTTTTACGACTTCAGCATAGAAAGACATTTTTCCGGAATGTGGTTGCTTGGAAGATTTTCCATAGCCCGGCAGGTCAATGGCGATGCATCGGTAATCACCTTTTAATCCTTCAATATTTTTATACCACGCTTTCAGGTAGCTGCCCAGCCCGTGGATGAAAATGATGGTCTGGTCTCCGCTGCCCTCGTCCACATAGGCCAGGTTGATGTCATCGGGCAACGCCATATATTTTACATTGAAAGGATATTCCAGTTTCTGCATCGATTTTAGCGGTTCCAGGTCCCGGTATGGGTTCAGGCTGTTCTGGGCGTAGCTCATGTTGACGTTCATTAATAGCATTGCTGCCACAAGCAAAAAAGCTGGTGCAGATAAATATGCCGGTATCGAATGTTGTTTTTTCATCTTAATCATTTTTTGCGGGTTAAAACATCAGCCATTTAAACACCAGGAAAGCAGTCCAGGGATTAGCCGGTTTGGGCATGCCGGGCTCCGTATTTCCGTTTACGTAGTAGCTGTAAGAATTGTCGTTGCTATCGTAAAAGTCGCCCAGCCAAACGTAAGCTCCATGCATTTCGAGGCTCATGTACACCCCGAGCTGATAGCTGAGTGAAGCATTGAGTTCTAAGCCGATATCTGTGCCCCCGCCTCCCGGTTCTACCATGCTCATGGCCCAGGCCGCTCCGGCCTTTGCTTTGAGCGTGTAAGGGATAAATGCCCGGCTGGCATTGAAGGCTCCTCCCAGTAGGCCGTATCCCATATTGGAAAGGTCGGCAACCAGCGGTGTAAACCGGTTGACCACGTTTCCGTGAGGGAACAGGATGTACGATCCGCTGGTGATGTAAATTCCGGCCGGGGCGCCCCAGGTGTTCCCGGTCATTACCCCTGAATATTTTCCGTCTTCCAGTTTGTCGTCATCTCCGG
>JAGYLT010000355.1 GCA_018400545.1 Bacteroidales bacterium | reverse complement strand
AAACATGTTAAAGTCATCAAAAAGAAGAAACTTAAAATTTGTGGCAATATCTGCCACAGTTATTTTTGTGTTGGCAACAATGGCAATTGCACTGTCAAATGCCGGTTCATACCTGGTGATTTCGGATTCATCAAATCAAAAAACTGATGCTGCCATTATTCTGATGGGAAGCATTGCCGACAGGGTTTTAGAAGCATCCGACTACTATAAAGCCGGCAAAACCGAAAAGCTTTTCATAGTGAATAATATCCAATACGGGAGCCGGGCACTTGAGCCTTATGGTGTGATTATTCCAAACTTTGCAAAACTTTCCATTGATGCACTTTTGCAACTTGGAGTGCCTGACAGCGCAATTATACTTCTCCCCGGAAGAGCCGCCAGCACGCGTGATGAAGCCGACACTTTAAGGGCACTGTTAAAATCCAATCCTCAGATAAAATCGGTTTCAATCATTTCATCATCAGCACATACACGACGGGCTGAAATGATTTTTCGCGACAGCTTTCAAGATAGCGGCCTTGAGGTTAGCATAATTCCTGTGCCAAGTAAATACTCCGAATTTAATGCACAAAAATGGTGGGCCGATCGCGAAAGCGCCAAACAGGTGTTTATGGAATGGGTTAAAATTATTTCATTTGCATCTGTCGAAAAATGGCATTAGCCTCAATCTTTAGCATACCTATTAATAAAAAATGAAAAGACTCTTTGACACAACTGTTTCTTTGTTAGCACTCATCGCATTATCACCATTTTTCCTTTTAATTGCCATACTGATTAAAATATTTATGCCCGGGCCGGTATTTTTCACCCAGACAAGAATAGGGTTTGCCGGAAATCCTTTCATAATTTACAAGTTTCGTTCGATGAGAATGAACACAACAGATATTTCGATCACCTTAAAAAACGATAACCGAATTACAACCCTTGGCAAATTTTTACGAAAAACAAAAGTTGATGAATTGCCGCAACTGTGGAATATACTGAAAGGAGACATGAGTTTTGTGGGCTTCAGGCCTGATGTACCCGGATATCACGACCGCCTGAAAGGCGATGAAAGAGTATTGCTCAACATCAAACCGGGGCTGACCGGAGCCGATTCGCTGGCGTATCCGAACGAAGAGGACATTTTGGAAAAACAAACTAACCCGCAAGCCTTTTACGATCAAAAACTTTTCCCTGATAAAGTAAGGATCAACCTGGCCTACATCCAAAAACAAACTTTTTTTCTGGATTTAAAAATCATCCTATACACACTATTACATTTAAAATTAAAGGATGCCGAACTTCATCCTCAAATCAAATAAATTGAAATGAAAAAAATATCTTTTATCGCAGCAATATTATTTTCATTAATGATAAACGGTCATACACTGTTTTGGGCCGAAGAGGACTTGAATGATTTACAAATGACCGTTCGCTTGATGGTGGCATTGTTTTTAGTGCTTTTTGGAAGTTACGGCCTTTATGCCGAAAAGCTCTGGAAGCACTTAAAATCATTGGGAAAGACAGAAAATCTTTGTGTTGAGGCCAATTATTACGTACGGAAAAAGGGATTTTTTGGCAGGGTATTTCTATTTCCATTTATCAAAGTCAACTCTTCCAACTCCTTTGTTGTAGCTTTTCTGGGAGCGCTGACATGGGTGGTTA
Organism: Bacteroidales bacterium; assembly: GCA_018400545.1. The sequence goes on along the minus strand of JAGYLT010000355.1, from coordinate 1,307 downwards.
TCATCTCTTTTTTGATCAAGGCTTTCGCCCCATAATTATTTTCAACAGCTATTTTTTCGGGATTAGTTTTTAAAGAAATCACCGAATCTCCACCGCATCCACCGGGCAGATATCTTTGCAGATATTGCATTTCACGCAAAGTTGGGTGTCAATTTCGTGCTTCTCGTAGGGGCGCAGCGCGATGGCATCCACCGGGCAACGCTGGGCGCATTTGGTGCAGCCATTGCAATTATCGTTAATATGATATTCAACCATATCCGTACATTTTCCGGTAAGGCATTTGCCCCCGATATGGGCTTCGTATTCGTGCCTGAAATACTGAAGCGTAGATAATACCGGATTGGGTGCCGATTTTCCCAGCCCGCAAATGCTGCCCTTTTTCACCTGATACGCCAACTGTTCCAGCTTTTCGATGTCGTCCGGTTTTCCTTTGCCCGATGTAATCCGATTGAGTATGTCGAGCATTTTGCGTGTACCAATGCGGCAAAAAGTGCATTTTCCACACGACTGATCCTGTGTAAAACTCAGGAAATAGCGCGCGATATCCACCATACAATCGGTTTCGTCGAGAACAATCAACCCGCCTGAACCCATCATAGCGCCAACCCTGGTGAGCGACTCGTAATCAATGGGGATATCGGCCATGGAAGCCGGAATGCAGCCCCCCGAAGGCCCGCCAATCTGAATGGCTTTGAAAGCTTTCCCATTTTGGATGCCACCACCAATGCGCTCAACAATTTCGCGAATGGTGATACCCATGGGAACTTCTATCAATCCGCCGCGATTGATTTTCCCGGCAAGGGCAAACACTTTTGTCCCTTTACTCTTTTTCGTTCCGATGGCACTGAATTTTTCAGCACCATTGCGGATAATCCAGGAAACAAGCGCGAATGTTTCGGTGTTGTTGATGAGCGTAGGCAAACGGTTAAAACCTTTCTCGGATGGATAAGGTGGCCGGATGGCGGGCATCCCACGTTTCCCTTCCATCGAAGCAATCAAGGCAGTTTCTTCGCCACAAACAAACGCGCCGGCTCCTTCGAAAAGGCGGATGTTAAAAGAAAAATCTGTTCCCAGAATATTATCACCGATAAAATGCATTTCTTCCAGCACCTTCATTGCTTCTCTGATGCGTGCCACGGCCAGCGGGTACTCGGCCCGGATATAAAAAATCCCTCGGCTGGCACCGGTAGCATAGCCTGCAATGAGCATTCCCTCGATAATCCGAAAGGGATAGGACTCCAAAAGCATTCTGTCCATGAAAGCACCTGGATCGCCTTCGTCGCCATTGCAAACAACATATTTTGTGG
>JAGYLT010000354.1 GCA_018400545.1 Bacteroidales bacterium | reverse complement strand
CATAAGCGGCCAGGGCTTTACCGGTTTTTATCTCGTGATGGCCAATCACGAGCTGCTGCCGGGCTGTGCCGCGGTAATTTATCTCAATCTCTTTTCCATCGAGCCATGCCGCCACTTCTTTATCGCCCCAGCGATTGTTATAATCCGAAAGCGTCAGCCCTTCGATGAGTTTGTTGAATCGCTCGTATTGCTCGTCGAAATCAATAATCGGCAAACCTTTGGTTCGTCTTTCGAAAATCCGCCGCAGGTTTTGTCGTGTAACCTGTTCCGGATATAGCAGATGCAGAATAATCATGCCCAGGCTATAGAAGTCGTTTTTGCCCGAAACAATCCCGAAATTCTGTTCGGGAGCCAGATAAAAGTCGGTTCCCCTGGTTATTGTTGTAAAGCTCAGTTCTTTTTCAGAAGAAATCTCAAACGACTTAGCCGAGCCATAATCGCCGATTACGGCCTTTGTTTGTTGCTCATCGAGAAAAAAAACGTTCTCCGGTTTCAGGTCGCAGTGGTAAATCTTTTTGTCGTGCAGCTTTTTCAAACCGCGATAAACAGCATTAATTATGTGTTTTTCGAGAAACTCGGGAGTGTATTTTTCTTTAATATCAGATACGTGGGCAAGATCGCCACCGGCAGCAAATTGTGTTATTTCGAAACAGTATTTTCCTTTATGCTTGTTGGGGCCGGTACCAAAATCGAAAAGATACAGCACATCATCACCACCCATTTCGCGGATTCGCTGCAAGGTATCCGAATTGGGTTCGAGGCTTTCATTAGAAAATTCGTAATATAATTTCAGGGCAAAAATCCTGTCTTTCAAGTCTTTCACCTTGTAAATAACAGCTTCGGAGGTGCGTCCCTCGTCGGAAAGGATTTCAAGAATTTCGTAGCGGATACTGTTGAGCTCAACAACATCACTCACTCCAAGATTGTGCGAAACTGTACGTTGGGTAGGCTGTTTCTCATTTTGATAGGCTCTGGTGGGCATATCACTTTCCACATCCTTCACATCAGCATCGTGGCGATAGGCAATTGTTTTGTTGAAGTCGCTGAGCAGGTCAAAATCCTCCTTCGATTCGGCCGGATAGGGTTTGGTTTTGAATTTGTCTTCGAAAAATTCTGACATAACAAGGCCCGGGGATTAAAGCATATTTTGGATTAAAATACAACTGATATTATCGGGCGCACCCTCTGTCAGTCCTTTTTGCAAAAGGAAATTACTCTTTTCGGCCAGTGAGCAATCGGCTGATAAAATATTTTTGAACTGATCATCAGAGAAACATTTCAACAAACCGTCTGTGGTTATCATCATTATATCATCCTTCTCGAGCTTATCAACTGAGGTTGAAAGGGCCGGAGTAACTGTATTGGCGTATCCTCCAAAATAATTTATGATGGATGAAATACCAAGCATGTTATCATAAACATCATCTTTTGTAAGTTGCTGCAAGTGCTTGTTTCGGTAAAGATAAACCCTTGAATCGCCGGCGTTGACAACAGTATATTGATTTTCGGAAATAAAGACTCCGCTGAGGGTGGTAGCCATTCCTTCAAATTCTTTGTACTTTTTTGATTTATTGATTAATGCAGCATTGATCTCCCTCATCACCATTTCAATTTCTTCATGATCGGGAAAAATGTCCTTGCTGAAAGTTTCGTTAATATTTTTCAGTAAAAACCATGATGCCACATCACCTGCCAAAGCCCCCCCTACCCCATCGGCTACAAAAAACCTGGTGTTTCCTTTAATTTTTATGCCTTTGGTGTTATCGCGAATCAGCTTATCATCCATCAAAATGGCATCCTGATTTTCTTTGCGACGCTTTCCGATATGGCAAAATCCGTGAGCAGTCAACTTCATTATTGTTGGCAATTAATGTTGTAAAATCAGCTTTGCTGTTTGCATTTTTTCTTCATTTGAAAATATTACAAAATACATCCCCTGCGGTAAGACGGAGCCATCCTGAGACTGTCCGTTCCAGGTAAGCTCAGTGGCAAGACCATCCGTTTGAATCGCCCCAAAGTCTTTAACCAGAACACCACCGGCAGTGGTGATGAACAAATTTCCATTCATTTCACCTGATAACCTGATGGTGACATTTGCTTGGGCTATGGCCGGATTGGGTGAAATTTCAATGGCCGCGGCTGTTTTTGCAGGAAATCTCTCCGGCGTTGACGTCACTGCATCGGTTCCTCCCGAAAAACAGCGCAACGTACCTTCGCGGCCACCTGCAACAACCTCCCACGAACCGTCGCCGTTAATATCGGGGATTGTGGTGAGCGCATCCACCGGGCCGTCGAAACTTTGGGAGTGCAGAATGTCACCGGTAACACCATCGAGGTAATAAATCATATTGGTTTGATACAGTGTTCCAACAACCACATCGTTGATACCGTCGCCGCTGATATCGGGGGTGCGTGCCACTTTTTGCCCCTGATCGGCAAGTGAAGTAAACCAGATATTTTCGCCGGTAAGGCCATCAATTACCAGGCTGCTGCTGTTGTTGGATGATAAGGTAAAATCGGCATATCCGTCATCATTTACATCATCGAGATGAATTAAATGTGTAATGATTGAAAATCCACCGCCAACAAAACCATCGTAAAGTACATCGCCATTGGTGGGATCGAAGGCCTGGTATTTACCGCTGCCAAATTCGCCGGCCACTGCGTCAGCCACGCCGTCAGCATTGATGTCGTCAATCTGCAGCAGCGCCCAAACGGAAGTGCCTTCGGTTGCTTCGGTCCAGATTTCAAACCCGGTGCTACCGTTTATGCATACGACTTTTCCCTGCTGTTCGCCGGGATATGATCCACCTGCCAAAACATCGGGAACGCCGTCGCCGGTTACATCATCAATAGCAATCACCGAATAGCCGGGGCCGCCCATGTAATAATTCCAGATCAACGAGCCATCGCTGCCATCAAGAAGGAAAGTTCTGTTGGGACCGGTGCCTGTGGCATCATCGCCGGCACA
>JAGYLT010000353.1 GCA_018400545.1 Bacteroidales bacterium | reverse complement strand
TCGCCTGAATAATATTGCTGCCTTTAGCGATGATATCCGCGATGCCATTAAAGGCTCATGGGCCGATCATGAATCCAAAGGGTTTGTGAGCGGTGCCTCCGGTCTGGAAGAAAGCGTCAAATTTGGTGTGGTGGCCTCCACCTTGCATCCGCAGGTTGATTATTCCTCGGTAAACTATTCCGATAAACCATGGGCAAATGAACCATTTCAAACCATTACTTATGTTTCGTGCCACGATAACCATACGCTGCTCGACAAACTGATAATTTCCAACCCCAACGATAAGGAAGCTGACCTGATAAAAAAACACAAGCTGGCAAATACCATCGTTATGACATCTCAGGGTATCCCGTTTTTGCATGCGGGTGTTGATTTTCTCCGTACCAAGCAAGGTGTTGAGAATTCGTACAACTGGCCCGACAGCATTAACCAAATCGACTGGGGCAGAAAAGCAAAATACCGTCAGGTGTTTGATTATTACCGTGATCTGGTAATGCTGCGCCGCGATCATCCTGCTTTCAGAATGACATCCTCTGATATGATCCGCCAAAATCTGGAGTTTTTTGAGGTGAAGGAAGATAACGTAGTCGCCTATCAATTGAAAAATTATGCCAATGGCGACAGTTGGAGAAATATCATCGTGGTGTATAATGGAAGCAATAAAAATCAGGCAATCCAAATTCCTGCCGGCCAATGGACAGAAGTATTCAATCAAAATGGTTACAGTAAAACCGGGCACCGCAAAATCAACGGCACATCAGTAACTGTTCCTGCTGTGAGTGCAGTTATACTTGCCGAAATTGTTGCCGGACAAAATTAGAACTATTCCTTTCCTTAAATTTTAAATTACCTTCATACAGTAAAACACTAAAAATTAAAATAATATGGCAAAAGCAAAAGCAGAAAACGGTAAAAAAAAGCGATTGGCGCTGGTTGAAAGCGACCCATGGCTCGAACCCGTTGAACAGGAAATTGAAAACCGTGTTGCACGCTATGAGGCGAAACTAAAGCAGATTGAAATTCAATATGGAAGCCTGGAGAAGTTTGCTGACGGATACAAATACTTTGGTATCACTTATGATAAAAAGGCCAAAGGCTGGTATTACCGTGAGTGGGCACCGGCAGCGTATCAGATTTTTTTGATTGGCGAATTCAACGACTGGAACCGCTCATCGCATCCCCTCAGGAAGCTCGACAACGGAATCTGGGAAATATTTTTGGACGAAGCCACCTACAAAGACCGCTTCGTGCATAACTCCAAAGTTAAAGTGCTTGTGGACGGCCCCAATGGTTGGAAAGAACGTATCCCGGTGTGGATTACCCGTGCCGTGCAGGATGTGAACACCCGCGACTGGTCAGGGCAACTGTGGTTCCCTCCGGAGGAATTTTCGTGGAAAGGTGATAATTTTTCTCCATCCGTTCATGATCAATTGCTGATTTACGAAACCCATGTGGGAATGGCTCAGGAAAAGTATGGCGTCGGCACTTATTGGGAATTCGCCGAATATGTTTTGCCGCGGATTAAAGATGCGGGATACAATGCCATACAGGTAATGGCGGTTGCCGAGCACCCATACTACGGCTCTTTTGGATACCATGTGGCCAATTTCTTTGCTCCTTCCAGTCGGCAGGGCACACCCGAAGAACTCAAATATATGGTGAAAAAGGCCCACGAATTGGGCATCGCAGTCATTATGGATATTGTCCATTCGCACACCGTAAAAAATATCCATGAAGGGCTGAATGAATTTGACGGTACCGATGCACATTACACCCATCCCGGCGATCGGGGCAACCACCCGTCGTGGGATTCAAAGCTATTTGATTACGGTAAGATGGAGGTGATTCAATTCCTGCTTTCCAATTTAAAATATTGGCTCAAAGAGTACAATTTCGATGGATTCCGTTTTGATGGCGTAACCTCCATGATGTACCATCACCATGGCAGCACTGCTTTCGATAGCCGTGAGAAGTTTTTTACCGATGGTGTGGAATGGGATGCCATCATCTATCTGCAACTGGCTAATACTTTAGTGAAAAAGGTGAAAAAGGATGCCATAACAATTGCTGAAGATGTGAGTGGCATGCCAGGATTGTGCCGCCCCATCGAAGAGGGAGGCATAGGTTTCGACTACCGCCTTGCTATGGGCATTCCTGATTTTTGGATAAAACTACTCAAAGAGCGTGAAGACGAATTCTGGAGCATGGATGAGCTCTGGTACACCCTTACCGACCGCATTTACAACGTGAGAACCATTGCCTATGCCGAGTCACACGATCAGGCGCTCGTTGGTGATAAAACCATCGCATTCTGGCTTATGGATAAAGAAATGTATTATCACATGCATAAATACGACACCAATCATGTGATTGAGCGGGGAATCGCTTTGCATAAAATGATTCGTTTTATTACGATCGCTCTTGGCGGACAAGGTTACCTGAACTTTATGGGTAACGAGTTTGGGCATCCCGAATGGATCGACTTCCCGCGGGAAGGCAACGGATGGAGCCATCACTATGCCCGCAGGCAATGGTCTTTGCGCGATAATCCCGATCTGAAATACCAATTTTTGGCCGAGTGGGATAAAGCTATGATTCAACTTATTACTAAATATAAAGTACAGACAGCCGGTTTCGGTAATCTGGTAAAATCTGATGATTGGAATAAAATTCTTGTGTTTGAAAAGGCCGACCTGATTTTTGCTTTCAATTTTCATATCAATCAGTCGCTGCCCGATTATGAATTTTTTGTTCCGCAGAAAGGTGAATATGAAATTATTCTCAATTCAGATGCTGAAGCATTTGGAGGCCACAACCGCGTGGACATGAGCATTACTCACCACACTTTGCACGAAAAAGAATCAGGAAGATACTATTTGAAAGTTTATATTCCCAACCGTTCAGCTCTGGTTTTCAGGAAAAAGAACTAATATAATATTTGGCTGAATTGTACTTTGTTACATACAAACAGGCTGTCGTTCAGAT
>JAGYLT010000352.1 GCA_018400545.1 Bacteroidales bacterium | reverse complement strand
AAAATTGAACTACCCGGCAGTACCAATAATTTTCAGGCACACACAGGCCCTACCATGGGAAACCAGAACTTTGTGGAAATTGAATTACCGCAATCATCGTTTGTTTTAAGCGGTGAAGAACGAATACTCGCCATCCGCATGAACATTAATAATTGGTGGAAAACACCCAATGTGCTTGATCTGAATACGGTAACAAGCATTATGGGCAACCAGGAAATGCAATTAAAGCTGAAGGCCAATTCAAATGATGTTTTCTCCTACGGAGGCATTCAATAAATTATGATAATGAGGATCTTCGATTGGATAAAAGTTTTAAAAGCCGGCGGTGCAGGATTACTGATCATTGCTGTGCTGGCATCCTGCGGTCAAAAGAAAGATGACCCCATTCCGCAGGAAGTTTACGATCCGACGCCTTTTACCATCGAAATTCCTCCAAACTTTCCCGACATGCCTATTCCGGCCGATAATCCAACCACCGTCGAAGGTGTCCAATTGGGCAGGATGTTGTTTTACGATCCGATTCTGTCAGGCGACAATACGCAGTCGTGCGCCGATTGTCACGACCAGGCTTTTTCGTTCACCGATCCACGGCAATTCAGCATCGGAATTGATGGAATTGCAGGAACGCGCAATTCCATGGCGCTCATCAACACCGGATGGATGCAGTCGTTTTTCTGGGATGGCAGAAGCCATTCGCTCGAACATCAGGCCAACGATCCGGTAACAAACCCCATCGAGATGCACGAAACCTGGCCCCGGGCTGTGGATAAGATCCAAAACCACCCCGATTATCCCGATCTTTTTTTTGAAGCTTTTGGTACAAGAAATATTGATTCGTCGCATGTGGTAAAAGCCATCGCTCAATTCGAAAGAACACTTGTTTCGGCCAACTCAAAATGGGACCGCTATCTGCAGGGCGAGGTACAGCTTACAGCGCAGGAAGCCAAAGGATTCGAGATATTTTTTACCGAAAGGGGCGACTGCTTTCATTGCCATGCTACTATCCTCTTTACGGATGATCTTTTTCACAACAACGGCCTGGATGCTACTTTTTCCGATAAGGGCTTATTCGATTTTACCGGCAATCCCGATGACATCGGAAAATTTAAAACCCCAACCCTGCGAAATATCATTTACACTGCTCCCTACATGCACGACGGGCGTTTTAGCACCCTCGAAGAGGTGATCGATTTTTACAGCGAAGGGTTGCAGTGGTCACCCACCATCGACCCGCTGATGAAAAATGTGGACCAGGGCGGAATCCGGCTTACCGATGATGAAAAAGCAAGCCTCATTGCCTTTATCAAAACCCTCACCGACGAGCGTTTTATCAACAACCCCGAATTTTCAAATCCTTTTGGCAAATGATTCGCTTACTCATTTCTATTTTTTTACTCACAGGATTTAATGGTTTCTCGCAAATTCAACTGATTCCCTTTAGCGATGTTGAAGTGTATCAAAACGGGGAAAAACTGAAGAATGCCTGGACAGGAGGCCTCAACTCGCCACAGTTTTCTCAAATTGATTTGAATAATGATGGTGTTAAGGATATTGTAGCTTTCGAACGAAATTTTTATGGTGCGGTAAAACCCTTCATCAATCGCGGAAGCGAGAAGGAAATAAACTATCAATACGATCCGTATTACCGCTATTTTTTTCCGCAGATGAGCCACTGGATGCTATTGCGTGATTACAACTGCGACGGGCGCGAAGATATTTTCACCTCCGTGCCGGCAGGTGTTGCCGTCTATCGTAATGACAGCGATGCCAACGGTTTGAAATTTACCCGCGTAACTTCTCTTTTACTCACCGAAGGGCTCAATGGCACAACCCCGCTTTACGTCAGTCCGCCGGATATTCCGGCAATTACCGATGTGGACGGAGACGGCGATTTGGATATACTGGCCTTCAACATTATCGGCAGCACCGTTGAATACCACAAAAACCTTTCGATGGAAAAATACGGCAACTGCAGCGCGCTTGATTTTGAACTGAAAAATGCCTGCTGGGGATATTTTAAAGAAGATGACAACAACAACGATATCACTATCCTCGATACCTGCGAGGTAAATGTGCCCGATCCTGAGAAAACATTACGCCACCCCGGCTCAACCATTCTTGCCATCGACCTCACCGGAAACGGTGCCAAAGATGTGGTACTCGGCGATTTGAATTTTACAAATCTGGTACAACTGACAAATACCGGAACCCCGGATGCTGCCGTCATGACCGAAGTTGATCCGGCATTTCCTTCCAACACGCTACCCGTTGACCTGCGGCTGTTCCCTGCTTCCTATTTTCTCGATGTAGATAATGACGGATTGAAAGACCTTCTGATTTCACCCAACAACCCCAATACTTCCGAAAACACCAACAGCATTTTGTTGTATAAAAATCAGGGTACGCCCGAAATTCCCGAATTTGTATATGAAAACAACAGCCTGTTTTTCGATGAAATGATTGATGCAGGCGAGCGTTCCTATCCGGTTTTTTTCGATGAAAACAGTAACGGGCTGATGGATATTGTAGTCGGTAACTTCGGTTACTTTGATGGCCCGGGCGTTTACCAAAGCCGGTTGATGCTGCTCCGAAACACCGGCAGCGCCACAACGCCGGATTTCGAAATTGTTACCGATGACTACGCCGATTTGGGTAAATTAGGATTTAATGGCATTTATCCCGCCTTCGGCGATATGGATGGCGATGGCGATCAGGATATGATTACCGGCGACGAGAACGGCCGGTTGCATTTTTTTCGCAACGATGGCGGCGCGGGAAACATCCCCGACTTTAAGCTTAGTCAGCCTTTCTTTATGGATATTGATGTGGGGCAATCGGCTAAACCGCAAATTGTGGATGTAAACAAAGATGGCCTCCCTGATTTGCTCGTAGGCGAAAGGGGCGGAACAATAAAATATTTCGAAAACACCGGAACCCCCGAAGTACCTTTCTTCGCGGAGCAGGCTACCGTTGAAGAATTTGGCGGTATTGAT
>JAGYLT010000351.1 GCA_018400545.1 Bacteroidales bacterium | reverse complement strand
TATGGCCCGGGTAATTACGAACTGACAGCTGATTTTCAGATTTGTTGGGAGTTTCAGTTCGAAGACTGTTATGCAGATTTTTGGTATTACCAAATGGATGACCTGAATGTGGAATTCATGGATTATTCCTGGCCTGAGCCCGATAACTGGACATGGGACTTTGGTGACGGCAATACTTCAACCGCACAAAATCCTGTTCACCAGTATGCCGAGCCCGGAAATTATGTGGTTACCCTCACCATCTTTGTAGAAGAAACCCAGTGCGAATCAACAGTTTCTTATGATGTTTGGGTTGATGACTTCAACTACGATTGCTTTGCGTGGTATTTCTGGGCCCCATCATGGGATGATCCACTCGCTGTGGAATTTTATGATTTCTCATACTTTGAGCCCGGCTCATGGTTCTGGGATTTTGGTGATGGAAACACATCAACCGAACAGAATCCAGTGCACGTTTATGCTGAAGAAGGCGAATATGAGGTAACCCTCAACATTATTTCGGCCGATTCGAGCTGTGCTGAATCATACACTGAAATGGTTTATGTTGAAGAATTCAACTTCGATTGCCAGGCAGATTTCTGGTTCTATCAGATTGGTGATCTCACTGTTCAGTTTGAAGATTATTCCTTTACGCCTGCCGAAACCTGGCTCTGGGAATTTGGCGATGGCGGAACATCTGACGAGCCAAATCCAATTTATACCTATGCTGAAGCAGGTAGCTATGAAGTTTGCCTCACTATCACCAACGAAGAGTTTAACTGTGAAGACACCCGTTGTTTTGAAATCTTTGTAGATTCATCAGGATTTATTGAGTGCCAGGCCAATTTCTGGTATTACCAAACGGAAGACCTTACTGTGGAGTTTTTGGATTTCTCATGGCCAAATCCATCAGAATGGTTGTGGGATTTTGGTGATGGGAATACATCTGAGGAGCAAAATCCAACCCATCAGTATGCTGAGCCGGGTACTTATCCCGTAACACTTTCCATCTTTGTGCCTGAAACCGGTTGCGAATCATCGGTAACCTACGATGTCTACATTTATGACTATAACAATGAGTGTCAGGCATTATACTACTACTATACCTCCCCGGGTAATCCGCTGGAAGCATCATTCTTTGATCTGTCGTTCTACCAGGGTGATGTAGAATACTTCTGGGAATTTGGTGATGGCGGAACATCCACAGAGCAAAATCCAATTTACACATACGATGAAGAAGGTGAATATGAAGTTTGTTTAACAATTTCCAAACCGGACACAAGCTGTTTCAGCACATTCTGTGAAATTGTATATATCGGAGGTTTCCCCTCTGATTGCGAAAATCAGTTCACGGTTTCACAACTCAGTGATTTGGAATTCCAGTTTGATGGTGAAATCCTAAATGGTTCACCTGGTGAATACTACTGGGACTTTGGTGATGGAACAATTGGTGATGGGCAATCAATAACGCATACTTACACCGAAGAAGGAACTTATTTTGTTTGTCTTTCCACAATTGCAAGCGGAAATACTTCTGATACATGTGTTTATGTGAGCTGTCAACTGGTGGTAACAGGAAATGGCGGCCAGCCCATGCAAGCCTCCTTCAACATGGAACAGGACACTGCCAACCCCATGATGATGCATTTCTATGATGTTTCAAGTGGCAATCCTGAAGAATGGCTGTGGGATTTTGGTGACGGACATGTTTCGTCGGAACAGCATCCTGTACATGAATTTACTGATGGCGGTGTTTACGAGGTATGCCTGACTATTTTCGGGGAGGATATGACAGATATGTACTGTCAGCAGATTGAAATGTCTGCTACTTTTGTTTCAGTTGGCGAAAATCCGGAATTGCTCACAATTGGAGAAGCGTATCCAAATCCCGCTGATGAAATCTTTTACCTGGATGCAAACCTAAATGAAGGAAAAGCTGTAAACCTCAGCCTCATTAATCATATTGGCCAGCGCGTTTACCAGCGGGATGAAAACATTCCGGCAGGCGGAAAACGGCTTGAATTTTCAACTGCTGATTATCCGGCAGGCATCTATAATCTCTTAATCCAAACCGAAAATCAGCGGTTGGTAAGAAAGGTAATACTGAAATAGCATTTCAAAATCAAATGATCCAGATAAAAACCGGTTTCTTGCTGAAAGAAACCGGTTTCTTATTTTAAGGCGTAGCAGGTTCGATTTCAGGCAACCATTTCAAAAACCTGCGTCTTTTACATAAGGATTCAGGGTGGATGTTGCCACTTGTTTATTCCTCGTTCTTTAGTTGATGCTTAATTCAGACTGCTACATTTTTTCATACGACTGCTTGTGTAAGTTGGCTGAGAAGTGATGAAAACGCTACGGATACAATTCATCGGTTTCGGGGTTTTGGCTTTGAAACTGCCACTTCACTCGAATTTTTGCTTTACTCTGCTATGCTCTGAAACTTGAAACGATGTTAATTTGCTGACGCCCCGGACCGATGGTTTTGTTTGCCGGGGGCACATACTCAATTTACAAACTCGCATCACTTCATTAAACATCAATAGCACCCAATCCTTCTGTCATTAGGTTTTTATCGGGAGCAACTTTCTTTGGAAGGTTGCTCCCGGTTTTTTATGGCAAAAGAAAGCCTAACCTTTGTGGCCGGGCTCTCAAAAAACACCATTTAATTTATTTTCAGCTTTGCCGTTTTATTAGATAGACGGCCCTGGCAAAAAATACAGCGTATGTTCCCAGGATGAATGAGACATCAATCTTGGAAGTCAAACAATATTTGGTGCAGTAGGCCAATCATTACCCACCTCGAAAAAGCAGGAAATGCATCCAAAAACTGACAGGCCTGTCCAAATGAAAAACAATATCAACGGCAATAAAAGCGAGTATTTGATGATGGTCGGTTTCATCGATTTGTAATTTTTGGATTAGCAACCACCTACTTCGCCACCGGTATCATGTCCGCCCATTTTTTCCAGTGCTTTGTCATATTCCAGCGGGTAGGTAAGTTCCCATTTTTTCCAGCCTCCATCCAG
>JAGYLT010000350.1 GCA_018400545.1 Bacteroidales bacterium | reverse complement strand
CGACAGCATATCGCAGGCGGTCCTGGACCTGCCCAGGGAAAAGCAAATTGAGCAACTAACTGCATTTTCAAATGCCTGGGGAGAAAAAGTGCATGATGAATGGATTGCACTTGGAGAGCATTTACTTACAAAATATAACGACGGTTATGTGAAGGATGAAAATGGGCGGATTCAGGAAGTTGGCTATCCCGATACCTGGAAAGACCAGATCAACGGGCTTTACCCTGATAAGCACAAAATCCCCGAATGGCAATATGATAAAAACCAGGATGTACTTCCCTATTAATTTTCGCGTTTAATATCTAAGATTAAAATACTTTTGCACCGTAATTTTCAGGATGTTAATGTAGCATCCTGATTTTTTTGTAATCAAAATCAAGTTTTAATAAAATGACTGAAGAAACACAAAAGAAATCAAGACCAATTGTCTATATCATTCTATTGGTTGTGCTGGCTATTTTACTGGCAATAGCGGCATGGTTCTATTTTGACAAAGCGGAAGAAGTGACAGCTTTGCAGCAGGAAAAAGAACAAATCCGCACCGACCTCCAACAGGAATTGGATGAGTTGATGCAGCAGCACAATCAGATTAAAAGAGATTATGGCAACCTTTCTGATACGCTTGCTACAAGGGACAGCTTAATCCGGGCTAACGCCGAGGAGATCGAAAATCTGCTGAATTTTAAATGGGAGTATTATCTGATTAAGAAAAAACTCGACAGACTGCGGGTAACAGCCCAGAAATATGTGCGCCAGATGGATTCGCTCTACACGGTGAACCAGGAACTTACCGAAGAAAACGAACGCATCAGGGAAAGTTTCAGAACTGAGCAAATGAAAAACTCTGAACTAAAGGTTGAAAAGCAGGAACTTGAAACAATTGTTGAAGATGCTTCGGTTTTGCGTGCATATAATGTGGTGGCAACCGGAATCAGGCAGCGCGGATCCAAGCAAAAAGAAACGGATAAGGCCCGCAGGACTGACCGGGTAAGGGTTTGCTTTACACTGGGCGAAAATTCCCTCGTCGAAAAAGGAGAGAAAAACATTTACATCCGCATTTCCCGGCCCGACAAAGCCGTCCTGATGATTGACGACACGGAAAAATATTCTTTTGAACACAAGGGCGAAAAGCTTCAATATTCGATCATGAGAAAGGTGAACTACAATGGTGAATCCGTAGATGTTTGCGCTTACTGGAACCGTGGACGAACCGATGAAGAAGCAATGGAAGGCAAATATTTTGTGGATATCTACACAGATGAAAACAAAATTGGAGAAGGATCTTTTGAATTGAAATGATCCAAAAAAGTGCATAGCCATCAAGAAAACTCATGAATTCGATTTTTAACATGAATAGTTTTCTTACGGGGACTACACAAAACGAAAGGGGTATCAAGTTTTGACCGCCTCTTTTTTTTATGATCATTCGTTTAATGCATTCTTTTTGAAGACTCTGACGGTGGTGGTCGAAAACGAACACCACCTGTTCACAAGGGTTCGGTTTCCCGATCCTTATCAGGAATATTACTTCTCTAATCCCCTAAAATACAGGCAAATATAATCTTGGCAAAGTGTATGTTGAGCGTATGTTGGAATTGAATAAGACATGATGAAAATCAGCATTTTACATATTATTTTTTCACTGATTTTGATTTTTGGAGTCAAAGCCCAGGAATCAGATCAGAAAATAATTATCCTTTATGATAATTATCAGTTGAGCGAAAACACCATTTCCCACTGGGGATATTCCTGCTTGATAATCAGTGGGAAAGACACCATTTTATTTGATACCGGAGCCAGAAAGGATATTTTTTTCCACAATCTGGATGCATTGCATGTGGATTTGAAAACTGTGCAAACCATGGTTATTTCGCATCATCACGGTGATCATGTGGGAAATATTTTCCCGGTGCTTGAGGAAACGGGTCATATTCAGGTTTACCTGCCTTCATCATTAAATGGCAAATTCAGGCAAATGGTTGATAACTATGGCGTTCATACTGAAATTGACAAGGATATCCGGCAAATTGCACACAAAATTTTTCTTACCGATGAAATGGGATTTCAGGTTCGCGAGCAGGGGCTGGTGATTGAAAGCGACAATGGTTTGGTGCTGATTACAGGGTGTGGCCACCCCGGGGTGGACAGAATGGTGCGGAAGGTCTGCAAAAAGTTTGACCAACCGGTTTACATGGTGGCCGGAGGATTTCACCTGGAGGAATTTTCGGATGAAGAAATCGATGATATCATCCGGACATTTAAGGAATGTGGTGTGAAAAAAGTTGCTCCCGGACACTGCACCGGTCAGCGGGCCATGGAAAAATTCAGGAAAGCCTACCGTGAAAATTTCATCAGATGCGGAACCGGTAAAACCCTTGAACTTTGATTATCTGATTTTTGGCCGACCAAGCCTGAGCGCCCTGATGGTCTTGCTCCCCCGGTTTACAATTCCCGCCGAACCTTCCTGCATGGCCACTTCGATGGTTGTAATCAGTTCCTGTTTGATTTCAGGGATGACCTTACTGATTTCAAATAAAATGGTCATACAATGGATTTTGATGGCAATCGGTTCTGTCGGGTTGGCAAGCCAGAGAAAACAGTTGTCGAGCAACACCCCCAAAGATGCTTCATTTTCAGGCAACGGATATTCCATGATCATTCGCAGGAATTCACGTTTCACACCCTCTTTTTTCAGCTTTGGCAAGGCCAGAATCATATCATTGATCATGGGCTCAACCAATTTGCGATTGTTTTCATGAATGCCTTTGATCACCCATGCGGCCCGCCAGTTTACAGGCTCTTCCATGCTCAGGGCAAAATCCCATAATGCTTTCAGGACGCCTTCATCTTTTGCTGCCTTATCGGCGATTTCGGCGGCATGTTTTTTCGACAGGTCGAACAGCAGATATTCCCGGAGGCTTTGCAATGTAAATGGTGTTTAAACGGATGGTTTTCTTAACCTGATTAATTCACAAACTTACAAAGTTTGTGAATTAATCACCGAAGGCCGA
>JAGYLT010000035.1 GCA_018400545.1 Bacteroidales bacterium | reverse complement strand
GCAGATTTACCTTTTGGTGGCGGATAATCATCACCTGCACAATCTCAACTGCGGTTTCACCGAACAGGCTATCCGCATCCAGAAATGAAACCTTTTTATCGTTCACCTCCAGTGGCTGCCTGATTTCGCGGTACTGATCCTTTAACTGTTTTACCAATGCTTTATCCAAATCCTGAGCTGTTGAAATGAGGCTCAAAAATATTCCAAAATAAAGAGCCGCATATGTTCGAATGGTTTTCAAGATGAAAAAGTTATCAAATGTTTTTATTTAAAATAAATAGCTAAGCCTCAGATTTACATAGGTTTCTTCTTCCGACATGTTCAGGTTTACGGTGAAAGTAAGCATATCGTAAGGCGTCATCCAGATACCGAATCCATAACCTCTGTGCCATTTGTCCGAATTTTCATCCTGATACCAAACCCGGCCGATATCGTGAAATCCCAGCAGTCCGAAATTCCCGTTGAGGATATAGGTGTTCAGGTGAAAAAGTTTTAGCCGCAGTTCCGAATTTTGATAAAACGCTGCGTCACCGGAGAATCGGTTTGCGCGGAATCCCCGCAGGTTGGTTTTATCACCCAGTCCCTGCGCCATATAAAACGGGTACGTGCCCCAGTTTTTCCCACCGCCAAAGCGCAACGCCAGGATCATGCGCGGGTCTTTCCGGAAACTCAGGTAAAGGCTCATATCCGAGGATAATTCCGTAAAGTCGCCGGAATAGTCATTCAGTCCGAACATCCGTCTGGCCTGAACATTCCAGTGAATGCCCCTTGCGGGGAAGTCTTCATCATCCCTGTTGTCATATTCGATGCGTGCGGTAGCACCGGCAAGGTACTGATCCAGGAAAATATCTTCTGATAATCCGTTCTTATCAAGGTCAGTGATAAAACGGCCTTCGGTGTGTTCAACCTTGCCAAAAACAACGCTGGCCCCGAGGAACGCTTCCAGGTTTTTGTTGATGGTTTTTCGGAGCATGGGGCGTAAAAACGCGTAATGATACCTCACCCGGTAATACTCCCGGTCGCGTTCACCATCCAGATCGGCATCGTTTTCGGTTTCGTTGCCTAGTCCGTAAAAGTTTCCCACCACATTTGGGGCCGAAACATCGGCATCGATCACCAGGTCGAGGCTTCGGATAAACGACGATATCAATCCGCTGTAGCGGATATTGAAAGCATCGGTTTCGTAGGCATAATTCCCGATGATGCGGTGAAATGTGGAATCGCGGAAGCTGTATCTTTTAATATAAGCCCCGCCACCAATAAACACGCCGTCATCGATGGAATAGCCAAAATAGGCCTGCGGTATCACCACATTATATTTAAAAATTTCGCGGTCGTATTTATTGAAGCCTTTCCTGTTTGAGATCAGATTTTTGGTTTCGGGGCCACCGATCAGCACATTGTCTTTACCCTTTTTATCGTAAACCAGCGTTTTCTTTCCCCATCCCCTAACCCGCGAATTGTCGATGATGGTATCTTCGCCTTTTCCGCCAATCACCCGCACTTTAATGCCTTTTTTCACCTCGCCGCTAATCACGAACTTATCCTCATCCTTTCGTCCATAAACCCTGATTTCTTTGGTTTCGTCATGCTTAAAAGTGCGCTGGTAAAAAATACCCTTACGTTTTCCTTTCTTCTGGCTCAGCTCCCATCCGGTAACCCGGGTTTCGTTGTCGTTAAGCCTTTCAATTTTAAAAAGGTCGCGATCGTCGGTCCCCGGAATATCTACTTTTCTGGCCAGGAACAGATAATGCTCATCAGCAAACTCCACGATGTTGTCCCTGCGGGCTTTCAGAATTGAAATGGTTTCCTCGCCTGAAATTTCGTAAATCTGTTGCGGAAGGCCCGTTTTAATGGCTTTTTCGATTACTTCATCCGTCAGGTCATGTTGCATTTTCAGGGCGGCTTCCTGCCATTCTTCCCTTGTTGTCTGGTGCAGAAAGCTGCGGTCGAAATACCGGGCGTTATAATTAAATCCGGGGATATATTTCGTTTCCGGCCTGAATCCCTGGAATTTGGGCTGCAGCCATTTTCGGCGAACCACCCAGTTCACCGGCCCTTCCGAAACAAAATAGGTTTGATCGCGATCGCGGGGAATCGGCTTGTAAACCGTAACATCTTCATAATCAAATTCAGCCCAGCGCCACTGGTCGTCGTGGCGGTCCCAGTCGGCAATCACCATATCCAGCAGCCTGGCCTTTAATACCGTTTGCTGATCTACCTTGTGGTCATGGTGATTTTCGAGTTCCTTAAGTACTTTGGAAGTGGATTCCACTTCTTCGGGACGCCCGAAGCTGGCCACATCCGAGCGGTCGTCGTCGGGGCGCTCCTCATACAAGTAAAGCTTGTTGGCCATTTCTTTGCGATAAATGCCAAGTGCCGGATCGTCGGGCACAAACACAATTTTCGGATTGGTATGATAAACACCGGCGGCATCGGCCAGTATGGGAATCGTAAGTGCGCCGTAGGGATGCGATTGCGAGATGCCGTCCTGGACAATATCCTCGGCAACGGTGCCATGCAGTTCTTCGGGCAAAGCGCCTTCCACATACTTTTCCACGCTGCGCAGCACATATTGCCGCTCATCGGCAGCTTCGAGGCGCACCGATTTTGTTTGCTGCCCGCCGCCACGCTTCACAATTTTTAGTCCGCCATACTCCTTTTCTATATCAAAAACCTTAAACGGAACTTTGGTATTCCATTCAAGACGGTAGTTTTCACCTATTAAGAATCTGGTGAAATTGCCTACATCATATTGCCTGCTGGCAACACTCACCACCGTGCTGTCGGCATAATCAGGCCTATCGGCGGTTTTGCCGGATACTGGCCGGTCAACCGGTTTATTGTAAAGCCTGGTGCTGAAAATTACCTGGCCATCAGGGTTTCCGGTTTTTGGTGTGATGAATTCCAGGACAACATCGCCGTTTTGATAAAAATTCAGCCTGCCAACTCCGACTGAATTATAAGCAAAATCATTTTTATCGCTTCTGGCAGTATATCCCTTGGAGGTGGCCGTACCACTCACGATATGATGCAAACCCTCTCTGAAGGCATATTGCAGGTTATGATCGTGCGCCGAAATGTAGGCTATATTATCATAATTTGCGAAGAGCTTAGTAAGGGCCTCACGCATTTCTTTGTATCCAGGATGGGACAAATCCTGCGGCATGCCCATAAATTTACGCGCACCGGTATAGATAAATCCGGGCAGGGGTACCCACAAATATTTATTGACGGGGAGTAGCGGAAACAGGTTTTCTTCAGCGGGGTAACGACCACCATACCTGCCCAACGAATATAATGGGTGATGTGCAGCAAAGATGATTTGCCTGTGTTTGTTGCGCTCCAGCGCATCGCGGATCGAAATCAGAATATCGCGGCGATAGTCCTGCTCGGTTTCCAACTCATCAAAATCACAATCAAAATCATCCCAATATTTACTATCGTTTTGCAGCCACCATTGCGAATCAAAAATGAGCATGACAATGTTTTCATTCAAATCGACCTCCGCAGGGCCGGGACAGGTTCCGCCGGGAAGTAAAACATCATTATCATCAAAATAGTCCTCCACAAATTCTTCCAGATTTCTGAGGTTTTGCGGACCTTGCTGGCCGCCATTTTCCCAGTCGCGGTTTCCGGGAATCATCATCAAATCACCATTATAATTTTTAAAATTGGCGAGCAGTTGTTCCAGTTGTTTTGATTTGGAATCATATGATTTTTCCTGATCATCGGGGAGTCCTTTGGGATATAAATAATTCCCCAACAGGATTGTAGCCGATTGCTTTGGCGCTGCATGCATCAGATGCTGCAAAAGTTTGAGATTTGCTTTTCCGTCTTCCTGATCCTTGAAATTTCCGGTAAATAATAGCTGGTATTCCGGATCTTCCGTGGAATGTGTGCCCGGATCGGGGGTGAAATCTTTATTTACGAAGGGCTGGTTGCGGTTGCATGCCAAAAAGATAATCGACAGGATAACAACCCAAAGCAGCAACTTACCGGATTTATAGTGCATCGTCATTTAATTACAAAAAAGGATTTACATGCAAATATAAAATTTGCAGCATATCGTGTGCATTGATAATTTGATTTTAAAGATGTGAATACGGGAAATCCTAAAATCTTTTACATTTGTCGAACATCATAAACCTATGAAAATAAACCTTCGGACACGACATCTTTTACTGGAAATCCTGCTGTTCACGGTGCTTTGGATCATTATCACCCAGATCTACTATCACATTGCCATCCTGGGTTTTGCCGATGTGATTCATAAAATGGAATTCTGGAAACAATTCGGGCATATTTATGGTATTGAAGACATTATACTCAGTGGTTTCATTTTTGGCGTAATTTTCAGCCTGATAAACATTCTGTTCGATCGCACACGTCTTCGCAGGCTTTCTATTGGTAAGATCATTGTAATTAAATCCCTGCTCTACTTCCTGGCCAATACCTTATCGGATGGCATTGTTTTGATCTCCAACATCGGCCTGCAGCCGGATATCTTTATCGTGGCAGCCATGGCCCCTGCAGGTGACATTATTCCATTGGGTTTCATACTCGCAACAGCAGCGTACTATATTTTTTTTATTTTACTGCTGAATTTTTTCTACCAATTGCACAAAAAGATCGGAGCCCGGGTGTTATTTAACAGTGTGCTGGGAAAGTATCACCAGCCACGCGATGAGAAGCTGATCTTCCTGTTTCTGGATTTGAAGGACTCCACCCATATCGCTGAGACCCTCGAACATAAAAAATACAGCATGTTCATCAAGGATTGCTTTTCGTTGCTTACCAACCCCATTTATAATTGCCGCGCCGATGTTTACCAGTTTGTGGGTGATGAAGCGGTGTTAACCTGGACCGAAAAAACAGGTCTGAAAAATCTGAATTGCCTGAAACTGTTTTTCGAGTTTCGCAATGTGCTGAAGGCTAAAAGGAATTATTTTCTGGAACAGTATGGCATCTTCCCTGAGTTCAAGGCTGGCATTGATTATGGAGAGGTAACCGTTACTGAAGTTGGAGAAATTCGTCGCGACCTGGCCTACCACGGAGATGTGCTGAATACGGCCGCCCGGCTGGAAAAATTATGCAAACGCGTGGGCCACGATCTGCTCATGACCGAATTCCTGGATGCTGTCCTGCCCGGGTTGAATGGTTTTGAAAAGATTCCGGTTGAAGGCTATAAACTCGAGGGTAAGGATCACACGGTTAAAATCTTTGCTGTGGAGGAAAGCATTCGTTAGTATATGTCAATAAGACAATTCGATTTTGATTTAGGATTACAGATTAACGAATTCAGATTTTAGAAGTTGCTCATTTCAAATCAAATAAGCTTCACAAAAATCTGACTTAACCCACCTTATACACAAACACCTAACTCATTAAATGCCAGCAACCTGCTTTTCTCCGATTTTTTTGACGCTTCAATGTCCTATCGGACGATTGAAGGTCAGCGTTGCATTTAACCTTGAAGTTCCGAATGAACTTCAACGTTAAAAATAATCTGGTGTATTTTATCAATAGGAAAAAGCCCCTTTTTGGGTGACCGAATTATTCATCACAAAATGATGAATAATGACGATGAATAACTAAAAATTGTTGATTTTAAGTTATTTATGTCAGGCCTGACGATGAATGTCAGGCTCTGACATCTTCGGGCGGAAAATTTAATGAATTTTCCGGGTTAATTGGCTATTGGCAGATATTGATGGGAAAATGCACCTGTCATTTACATGGTTGAAAAGCATCAGGAGGCAGGCTGTTCTTTGGTTTTATTGGATATCATACCCGGATAGTTTATTTTTCCATCCACCGGAATGGAGATATAATAGGTGCGCCCGAGGCGGTTTGGCAAATAGTCTTTCCTGATCCAGGGATTGAAAATCTTGAGCGTTTTGTAAGTGATGCCATGTTGCTCCGCAAACTCCACGAGGTTGTGAATGGTGCTTGTTACTTTAATTTTTTTGGTTGGGATTGGCGGGTATAGATCTTCTTCCTGAATATGAAACCCAAACTTTCCCGGATTTTCAAAAATCGTTTTGATGGCCAGTATTCTGAAAACATACCGGGCGGTTTCGGCATTGAGGAGTAAATCGTAGTAGCTGTTTACCCTTTGTTCTTCCAAAGATTCCGAAATTCTTCTGTTTCCTGCATTGTAGGCAGCAGCCACCAAAGTCCAGTTGCCATATTTCTCATACGATTCATTCAGGTATTTGCATGCAGCAACGGTGGACTTTTCCACATTATAGCGCTCATCTATTCCGCTGTTTACCTCGAGGCCGTATTCACGTCCGGTTTTTTTCAAAAATTGCCAGAAACCTTTGGCCCCTGCCGGAGAGGTAACATTTTCCAGCCCGCTTTCAATGAGGGCCAGGTACTTAAAATCGTTGGGAATGTTGTTTTCTTTCAAGATGGGCTCAATAAGCGGGAACCAGCGGTTTGCACGTTTGAACAGCGAAATGGTTGATGAGTGAAAATAGGTGTTCACGGTCAATTCCCGATCCAGATATTCCCGCACATAAAAAACTTCAAGCGGAGCTTCCTCACCTGCAAAATTAACCTGCTCAGGAATATCGATGCTGTAAACCGGTGAAAACTGTTTTCCCGATGGGTTAACTTCTACAGGCATGGTTGCAGCTACTTCGGGGTGAGTAGCTGTTTCGGAGTGATTTTGTTCAACAGTTCTTGCGCTAAACGACTGGAAAACAAATATGCCGAAAACGATCAGGGAGAGGATTCCGAAAACGATGAAGATGATTTTTTTCATGAAATAACACTGGTTTTAAAAGATGCTACAAAACTAACCACTTTTCAAAAGAGTTGTTGTGAAATGACTGGAAAGTAATGGATTTTTGAGGTTGGTTTTGTGCTTTTATTAAGCCAATGTTGCATTCAATTAACTTCTAAAACGGACTAAAGAAATCCTTAAACAGTGGAGCTTCTTTATCCTTTGGAGAAAGCACCGGATTGCTGATACCACCCCAGTCGATGTTTAAATCGGGATCGTTCCAGCGCAGGCTGCCTTCTGATTCTTTGTTGTAAACATTGGTGCACTTGTAAAAAAACACAGTTTCGTCTTCCAGGGTGAGGAATCCGTGGGCAAAACCTCCGGGAACCCAGTACATCCATTTGTTTTTATCGGTAAGTATGGTGGAGGCCCATTTTCCATAGGTGGGTGAGTGTTTGCGGAGATCCACGGCCACATCCAGCACCGAGCCGCGCATCACGCGAACCAGCTTGCCCTGGGTGTAAGGCGGCTTTTGAAAGTGCAAGCCGCGCAACACATTTTTCCCTGATCTGGACTCATTGTCCTGCACATAATTTACGTCAATGCCTTTTTCAAGAAATTTGAGTTTGTTATACGATTCGAAAAAATAGCCCCTGTCGTCCTCAAATACGATGGGCTTGATAATAACGAGGTCTTTGATACCGGTTTCAACAATTTCCATAGTTCATGATTTTGGTTTTCAAAGATAAAAAAGATTGGCCTTAAACATAATAAAAAATAAAAAGGCAACCGGAATCCGGCTGCCTTCTGGTAATATAGCTTTGAAATTGAATTAAAAGAGTACGCCAATTTTTAAGCCTGCTGAAAAACTCAGCGGCACATCGGGTGTGATGGAGTAACCATAATGATAGTGGCCATCGCCGTCGTCAAATCCGTAACCGAGGCCGCCGTAGAAATCCACCAGGAACACATCGTTTACCACCCATTGTTTTCCGATCACCACCTGCACGATCATCGAAAAGTAATCTTTGCGCTCCGTAGTGTAATAGCTGTCCCACGGATCGTTATACACATCCGTATCTTTGGAATAATATCCAAAACCAATTTCAGGCTTTACATAGCTGCCTTTCAGGATGTGGGCATAGCGCATGCCTTTGAGGTAAAAATCGGGGCTCTTGATAAACTTCATCCCGAATTTGACGAAGGTTCCGCGGGGATTGTAATCGTTAGGATCGCTGCCCAGCCCGATAATACCCAGCGAGGCTTCGAGGCTTTGCCCGGGATTCAGGCTGCGCTCGAACGCGATGGTTGAGTTGCCGGTGAGTGGCGACAGAAAATCGAATTTGATGGCGCTTTTCTTTTGGTCCGAATAATTCATCGGGTTGTCCATCTCGTTCATAAAGGTCATTTCCTTGCCATTTGAAAAAACGAGTTTGCTTACTTTTTCTTTGGTGATCGAAAACAAAACATCGGAGGGGTAGTCTGGTAACGCGTATTTAATTTCGTCTGTTCCGATTTCACGGATTTTGCAATTTAAAGTATCCCGGTTGGTTTTGATAATTACATCTTGTGCTGAGGCGGAAACAGTAATGAAAATGAGCATTCCGAAGAGCAATGTTAGTTTTAAAGTTTTCATGATGAATTTGGTTTTGCTTATGGTTAATGAACCAAATTGTTCTCAACTGTCGTGCCAAAATTCACCCGGTTGTTTATTTTTAATTCAATCAAGATAACTTAAAAAAGTGCGGGAGGTTTTTCCCGCACAAAATCAAAAATAAAAAGCAACAACTTATTCGTGTTTAATGGCATCCACCGGATTTTTAATGGCAGCGCGGATATGAGGAGGGTAAAAACAGTTAAAATGTAATGGCAATGGAAAGGCCTGCCGCGATGATAAAGAAAGGGCGACAGGCCAATTTTATACGCATATGTGTTTTAGCCATTCATGCATGAAATACCGAGCTACAGGCCATGCGATCAGGTTTGCAATTGGTACCAGCCAGAAAATTACTTTGCATGCAATTTGATAATGCCGGTGATGGGAGGTAGCACTTTCCGGATACCGATTTCTTTGGTTTTTTGTTCTGCCGTGTAAGATGCCAGCCCGAACAATCCCAGGCAGGAAATGATGATGGCCAGGATCTATGAAATATTTATTGGTCAAGCTTTCCCAGTCTTGTCACATGGGTATAAATCATATCATGTCTCGCTCATGAAATAAAATTCGAACAGGAAAGCCGGCAAAAAATCGTTCAGGTGGTTTCGGTGTGTTCAATGGCGCAGCTGATTTTTCTCCATTCAGCCGTACAATCAATAAATTCATCCTGCCCGTATTGTGATATATGGCCAGTGGTTCGATTTCCCGGTCGAGGGCGGAAGTTGAAATCTTTCACTACGCCGATGATGTTTGTGCGGTAGGCATCATTTTCAAAGCCAATCCACTTGCCAACGGGATTTTCCATTCCCATAACTTTACGGCTTGGCTTCATTCACAGCAACCGCCAGAGAATCGCTTATTTACGTATCCTTCCTCAAAAACCTGCCTTCAATCATTTGCATCTCCATGGTTTCAATAAAATCATAATCTGCACTTTCCACACCGATCAGCACATCGTCTTCATTTTCCTTGCCTTCCCAGATCAGTCCGCCCGAGTTGCTGCCGATGTAATAGGAAGATGTGATCTGAGTGACATTGACAATATCAGGGCTTTGCAGGAGCTTATTTTTAAAGTCATAAAAATTTTCAGACAGGGCGCCGCGCAAGCGGGCAAAAATTAAATTTTCGCGGTTCATCCCCAGGTCTTTCGACTGGATATAATCCGTTTGGCGATATATGACCAGGGTAGAGATGATAAGCGTGATGGACAGCACAAACTGAAATACAACCAGCGACCGCCGGAACCAGGCATTGCCGCCGCTCACGTTGCTGGAAGACCGGATGATTTTCAACGGTTTAACCCCGGAAAGATAAAATGCCGGGTAGCTGCCCGCAATGAGCCCTGTAAACAAGGCTACAGCCAATAGCAGTCCGGTAATAAGCGGATTCAGCAGGTCAAGGGAAAGTTCCCTGGAAGTGAGTTCATTAAACAGTGGCAAAGTAAGATAAACCACCACAACCGCTACCAAAAGTGCAAGCAGCGACATCAGCACCGATTCGCTCATAAATTGCTGAATGAGCTGCTTCCTGCGGGCGCCTGCAACTTTTCGCAGCCCAATTTCGCGCCCGCGCTTTGATGCCCGCGCAGTGGCCAGGTTCATGAAATTGATGCAGGCAATGAGCAGAATAAATATCGCAATGACGGAAAAAATATAAATGTTTGTGATCAGGTATGGCTCGCCGTCATAACGGTAAAGCCGCTGCTTTCCCAGCGGAAACAGGAAAAGCTCCGTATCATTGATTTCGTCGTTTCGGGCAATCCTGAAATAATGTTTCAGTTTTTCATTCAGCGCTCCCATATCCGTTTTTTCTCCCACCAGCGCATACATAAAATAGGTGTTCCAGCCATACCTGTCAAGGTTCCAGCCCAGATCCTCGAGATGGTCGAAAGCCATGTATATTTCACCTGTGAACGAGGAGTTTTCAGGCGGATCCTCGATAATGCCATTTACCCTGAAATTGATGTCATCGTTCATCCGGATAACCTTTCCCATGGGATTTTCATCGCCAAAATACTTTTGTGCGCCCTTTTCGGTAAGGATCACTGTGTAGGGTTGCATTGCATCCTGCGGGTTTCCGGCTATAAAACCGAAGCTGAATACATTGAACAATCCCGAATCGGCCATGGTGATTTCATCAGCAAATTTATTTTCCCCCACACTCAGCACACCCGAAATGGTATAATATCTGAAGAGGTCTTCAAATTCCGGAAAATCGGATTTCACATCTGCAGCCAGCGGTGCCGGCATGCACGGGGTGGTTAGCGGGCCGGTGGAATACTGCTGCTCCTGCACGAACCGGTATATCCTGTGGAAATTCTCGTTGTTCCGGTTGTAGCTGAGTTCGTTGATCACCCAGAGCATGATCAGGATGAATGCTGCCAGGCCGGTGGAAAGGCCGATGATGTTGATAGCAGCATATCCTTTTTGTCTGCGGATATTCCTGAACGCTGTTTTCAGATAATTGCGAAACATGTTTTGTTGGTTAATGGTTTAATGGTCAGGTTACTCCTTACGCAGGTAAATATTTCCACTGATGGTCTCAAGCCTGATCAATGGCCCGCCCCCGTTGAGCGTGGTCTCCAGGTCACCTCCGATCCAATGATTTTTCCATTCGTTTTTCTTTTGGGTGTCAAGATCCAGATCCGAATAAAATTCACCGGTTATCGTTTCCATCGTGATATTGTTGCGCGAGCCGGGATCAATTGTTACATCAATAAATCCGCTTATGGTTTTGATGTTGAGATTTCTGTTAAACCCTATGATCTCGATGTCGCCACTGATGGTTTCAAGGTTTATATCCGAACCTTCCGGCAGGAATATCTCAAAATCAATCTCCATATCCACGCAATGGTCGCTTCTGATAATCTCGCCGTGGCGGTACACTTCCACTTCATTGCTGATTTCATCCAGGTTCTCGATTTCTGATACCATTTCCACGCCACTGGCAGTTTCGCGTGCCGTGAGGCTGAATTTTTCATTATCCTCGTTATCGTTTATGTTTACGATAGCTTTAAGATAAGCCTCGCTTTTATCCCAGGATTTGATGATGATTTGATCGGCAAAATCAAATTGTAAATCCACTTCCTGGTTTTTTGCCATAACGATGGATTTTTCAACTATATCCTGCGCATTTGTGTATGTGAAAAACAAAATTGCTATTGTGCTTATAATGATAGATTTCATGATTTTTCTATGTTTTAAGTGACAATAAATAAATTGAAATGTTACAGTGAGCAGTGAGAGGTGAGTTTTGAGCGATGAGCGATGAGAAAGCTCCTTCCAATTTCCCAACCTCCCAACACTCCATTCTCCCAACACACCAACAACTCAATAACTCAGTAACTCAGTTCTAATTCTTCCTCAAATACAGGTTTCCGTTTATGGTAGAGATTTCCATTTTTACGCCACCGCCATTCAGCGTGCCTTTCACTTCGCTTGAGCCGCCCATAAAGCGCATGCCTTTGTCATCTTCGGGTTTTTCAACCTTGATGTCCATGTCGGTGTAGATATCTCCGTGGAGAGAATACAGTTCGAGGCTGGCATTTGTGGAAGCAGGGAAGGAAAGATCAATATCACCATTGATCGTTTTGATGGACATGGGGCTTTTTTGGCTTACGGACTGGAAGTCAATTTCGATGTCGCCGTTTACCAGATCGAAAAATACAGGTCCGGTTGCATTTTTCATGGTTACACCTTCGTTCAGTCCCTGCATTTCAAATTCACCTGAAAAATCCTCTACCATCACGTTATCGGAAGAGAACGGGCTTGAGTAATCCACCATAACAGCAATGGAGTTTGGCATTTTAAAGGTGTAGTCAGCATCAGCCGACTGCTTTGTGGTTCCTGAAATTTTAATCACATTTCCGGATTCAGAAACATTAAGCCCAATTCCTGAGTTGTCGATTCCACCACCTGAAAGGGGTTTTAGCCCTTTTGCCCTTTCAGGCGGGGTTGCAAGTTCGCTTGCTGAGATCAGAATTTCCGAACCGCTATGGCCAATAATTTTGATTTCACCGGTCAGGTTGGTGATTTCTACCTTTTTGGCATTGCCAACATTTACTTTGTGTTCCTGTGCATAAATTGCTCCTGATACGAGGATTGCAATTGCTAAAAATAATTTTGATACTGTGTTCATTGTGTTTGTTTTTATGGTTTGTTTGAAAATCGTTATTTATTATCCGTTATTTGTTATTCGTTAATCTTTATTCGCAACTC
>JAGYLT010000349.1 GCA_018400545.1 Bacteroidales bacterium | reverse complement strand
ATTCAAGTACTCAATTTTTTTGAATTTATCCTCTTAATGACTTGAAATTCACATCTATATTAATTACCTTTGGGCGTTTTTTATACAAAAATTTGAAATGAATTAGAAACTGCAGTTATGAAAAGACTACCACTGATTGCCGTGTATTTTTTACTATCAATTTCAATCGCAGGCCAAACGCTCATCGCCACTACCAACCACACCTATGCTACTGCCAATCACAATCAGCGGAAGATTGTCAGGGATTCCGCGGACAATGTTCTTGTTATTTATGTTGATTACATCAATCAGGAAAGCCAAATCAAAGGGCTTGTTTTAGATCGGGCGACACAGCAGTGGGGCATACCTTTCCTGATTATCGCAGGAACAAATCCTACGCTGGCCATCAGCAGCGATGACCAGATATATTTACTTTATCAGTCCAATGGGAGCAATCCGGAAATCAGGTTAGTCAAAAGCACAGATTTTCAAAACTGGAGCGAGCCACTGTTAATCAGCGAAACCGGCTCAAAAAGCTACGTTCCCATTGCTGATGTAGATTCGGCGGGCAATCTCAATACATTCTGGAAACAGATAAACCCTGATTTAACGAGCTCATTGATCTATGCCCGTATTTTGGGAGGACAAGTTGCCGAAAGAAAAATCGTTTTTACTAAAGCGGAAATCAACGACTACGCTATTGCCAATCATTTGATGTACATGTCCAACCGTTTGTTTTTTGCATTGCAATGGGCAGGCGATTCCACTGGATTCTATTATTCTGATGATCGATTGCAGAGCTACATAGCCGTGTTCTTGACGGAAGGCCACCAGCCGTGCATAACCTATAACAGTAGGGATGATAATAATCCAACTTTTGTAGAAAGCGCAAGGTTTTTATTCTTAGACTTTTACAAGATCAATGAGGCAGAATCTTATGGCTCTTCGCACTGCTCCAGAACTATTTTACCATTTGTCTTTTCCGAAACAATATGCGTAGACGATCTGTCGCCCCCCATAGGCTATAGCTTTCTTAGTGCCCTTGGTTCAGAGCTTGTTCATGCATTTTCGTATGGCTGTTATTGGAATAGCCCTGTCCAAATAATGGAAACCATAGACGCAGCTCAGCAAGTTTCTCATCCCACCATTGCCTATAAACACTACAATTTTGAATTTGTGGATTTTATCTGGATGCAAGGTGAAAACAGCCCTTATGAAATATACTATATGCGTGATTCAAAACACTATTGGACAGGATTGGAAGACCCCGATCCCGAGAAGGGTTTTACCATTACCGGATCGCCAAATCCTTTTGCCGAAAGTGTTACCTTCAACCTGAAAATGGAAACAATAAATGCTACTCCGGTGCTGGAGGTGTATGATGTAAATTCAAGATTAATTAGCACACTTTCGGTTGAGCAAATTAACGATCGTGAATATAAAGCTACCTGGAATGGCACAAACCAAAACGGCGAAACAGCAGCATCAGGAATCTATGTTGTGCTATGTACCGCAAGTAAAAGCCGGGCTGCGCGCAAAGTACTTTTTCAGCCATAGTTTTCAGCAACCCACATCCGGTTGATTTTGCCATTGAAGCGTCAACCGATTGTTAATTTTTCATTCCTACACAATTCAACCCTCACCACTTTCCAAAAGCCGGATTTTTGATGAACTACTAACCGGCATGTCAGGTAATTTTCGGAAAAACACCCACAATGTTTTGATTAGGAAAATCTGAAATTTTGTAAAATGGTTATCTAAATAACTATTTGCCAATATTTTAAAGTACTTTCTTTCCGTCGGCTTCCCGGAACCGGTTATTATTTTTTATATCAAAAAAATACAACCTCCGAATTTCCATTTTAAGACCTTAAAATAAAATATTTTTGCTCTCTGACCTTTTTTATTCGCATGATGTGCAACTTATTAACATATGATATACTCCTAATTTTATTGTAACATGAAAATACAGCGCTTAATTTTTGTTTTCCTGATTTTAGTTTCAACCTCCGGATTTGCACAACGAATTTCGCTCGACCGCGTGGAGCCGCCTTTTTGGTGGGCAGGCATGAAGCACCCTGCATTGCAATTGCTGGTTTATGGTGAGAATATTTCGGCTACCCGTCCGGAAATGGACTACCCTGGCGTAACATTAAAAAGCTTCGCCAAAGTGGAAAGCCCCAATTACATGTTTATTAATCTCGAAATTTCCGGAACAGCATTACCCGGCAGTTTTGACATCCGTTTTATGGATGGCCGCAAGGAAGTTGCCGAATACCGCTACAACCTGCTGGAACGCGAAGCCGGCTCGGCTGAAAGAAAAGGTTTTGATGAGTCCGATATTATTTACCTGATTTTCCCCGATCGTTTTGTGAATGGCGACACCGGCAACGACTCGCATCCCGAAATGCTCGAAAAAGCCGATATATCCAACCCCGACGGGCGCCATGGCGGCGATTTGGCCGGCGTAATCCAAAAGCTCGATTATATCCAAAATATGGGTGTTTCGGCCGTTTGGCTCAACCCGATCCTCGAAAACAACCAGCCTGCCTACTCCTATCACGGATATGCCATCTCCGATTTTTACCGCGTTGACCCGCGCATGGGCAGCAACGAAGATTTCAAAGAACTCAATGCCATGCTCAAAGACCGTGGAATGAAATCCATCATGGATATGGTGTTCAACCATTGCGGAACCGGACACTGGTGGATGGATGACCTGCCTTCGCAGGACTGGATCAACCAATGGCCGGAGTACACCAAATCCAATTTCCGGGGTGGGGTGGTTTTCGACCCTTACGCTTCCGATTACGACAGGGATTTGTTCCAAAAAGGCTGGTTCGACAGAAACATGCCCGACCTGAACCAGCGCAATCCTTTCATGAATGAATATCTGATCCAAAACAGTATTTGGTGGATCGAATATTCGGGTTTAAATGGCATCAGAATGGACACATACCCCTATCCTTTCAAAGAGCAGATGGCCGAATGGGCAGAGCGTGTGATGACAGAATATCCCGATTTCTCCATTGTTGGTGA
>JAGYLT010000348.1 GCA_018400545.1 Bacteroidales bacterium | reverse complement strand
ATTCTTCCAATGACTTCCCAACGTTTAAAGCCGCGAAAATAATACAATTAAGGGGAATAGATCAGGTTTCTATTAACCAGGGTTGTTGTTGCTTTATCCAGATAAAATATCCATCTTTATTGTTATTCAGGGGCTTGGTGGAATGAACCAGTACAGGCACCGATATTTTTCCGGTACCAATATCTCTGGCAGTCACTGTATATTCTGTGTATTCACCAAGGAACCGCTCCTTAAGCACCTTAACAGGAATCCCTTCATTGGGCCGTTCACAAAAGCTTATCTCCTCAGGACGCAGGCAAACAAACACATCAGATCCTTTGATCACATTGCTGTCAGGGACCGGGAAGTTACCGATTGCCGTAATTACCTGTTTATCCACAATGCGGCCGGGAAGCAGGTTCACTGTGCCAAAGAACCTGGCTACATGGGAGTCTGAGGGTTGAAAGTAAACCTTATCAGGCTGGTCGTCCTGCAATTTTAAACCATCTTTCATAACCACTGCCCTGTTGGCCAGGGCAAGCACATCCCGTGTATCATGGGTAACCAAAATGGCTGTTGCACCTGTTTTCCGTATTATTTCCCCGATCTCGGCCCTCATTTGGTTTTTATGGAGTGTGTCGAGATTGCTGAATGGCTCATCGAACAATATGATATCGGGTTGTGGCGCCAGCGCCCTTGCCAGCGCAACCCTTTGTTTTTGACCGCCTGATAACTGATGAGGATAGCGTTTTTCCAGACCTTTCAAACGGCAAATCTCCATAAGTGAACTATATTGTTGTTCAGCCTTTTGACTGTTTAACCTGTGCATGCCAAAAAAAATGTTTTGCCTAACCGTTTGGTGCGGAAACAAGGCATAGTCCTGGAAAACGATCCCAACCCTGCGTTTTTGTGGTTCCAAAAATTTATGCTCATCTGTAGCACATTTGCCATGCAGGTAAACTGAGCCCACCGAAGGTTTCTCAAATCCTGCGATCAGCCTGAGAACGGTTGTCTTGCCACAGCCGCTTTCCCCAACCAAACCGATGATCTCGCCCTTTTCAACCGTCAAGTTAAAATCCCTCACAGCCCAGGATGCTGCGCCGGGAAACTTCTTACCGATGTTTGTCAGTTCAAGTACAGGCATGTTTGTTCGGTTTTCAGGTTTAATATATTATTCAATTAATCAAATTGCGAAAGCTTATTGATCAGCATTACCGGCAGCAGGCCAATAAGTACCAGGACAATTGATGCTGGTGCGGCCTCTGCAATCCGTTCGTCGGATGCAAACTCAAAAGCCCTTATTGCGAGTGTATCGAAGTTGAACGGGCGGAGGATCAGGGTAAGGGGCAGTTCCTTCAGTACGTCGATGAACACGAGGAGCATCCCTGTCCAGACCGCCGGCCGTATCAGGGGGAGGTTGATCTTCCATAGTGTTTTAGTATTTGAAATCCCCAATGATCTGGCTGATTCATCCATTGAAACCGGAATCTTTTCCAGGCCACTTTCAATGCTATTGTAGCCCACTGCCATAAAACGAACTGCGTAGGCATATACAAGAGCTACCCAGGATGTGGTTAGCATGGAATGTACAATTCCCCCGGCGGTATCTCCTAAAAGGCTGCCTGTCCGCAAAAGCAGGGAAAGGATACCCACTGCTACCACCGCACCCGGAATGGCGTAACCCAATGTAGCCAGTCGGCTCAGGGTTTTATTGATGCGGACTGGCCAGGTACGTACCGAGAAAGAAATGACCAGCGACAGGATAACCACCGCCACTGAAGCGATCACAGCCAGCATGAAACTATTTAGGATGACCTCAGTGAATTTGCGATTGAAAAATGTATCCCACGACTGCATAAGCCAGTGCAACTGCATCAGTAAGGGAAACAGAAAACCGGCCGCAAAAGGTAATAGCATCCAAATAATTATGGCCATTTGTAGAAGCGGGCTAACTTTTTTACTGACGGCTTTATGGCCCGTTGAACCAGTGCTCGTAAACTTTTTATTGCTGCGCTGCCACCGCTCTGAAAAAATCAGCACTATCACAAAAAGCATGAGAATTGCCGACAACTTCATCGCCGATGCGGGGGAACCGAAGGCATACCATGCTGTAAAAATACCAGTGGTAAAGGTATTTACACCGTAATAATGCACCAGTCCGTAATCATTCAATACCTCCATCAAAACCAGTGAAATACCTGCCACTATAGCCGGACGGGCCATGGGGAGGGCAACACCGAAGAACGTTTTTATGGAGTTTTTGCCCAGTGAGGCCGCAGCCTCCTGGTAAACATGCGATTGTTTTGAAAACCAGGCCAATGATATCAGGTAAACATACGGGTAATAGGCCACGGTAAAAATGAATATGGCCCCGGGCAATGAGAGGATATCGAAAAAAAGGTACTGTCCGGTGTTGACATCGAGATAACTGCGAAAAAACAGGTAAACCGGTGATGTGAAATCCAGCATCCCCGCCCAGGTAAAACCGGTGATATAGGCAGGTATGGCAAATGGAAAAATCAGGAACCACGACAACAATTTTCGGCCCGGAAAAGTGAACGCACTCACGATCCACGCATTGCTTACCCCAATAATGAGAGAGAAGAAAGCCACACCGGCCATAAGCAGCAGGGTGTTTAATGTATAACCGGGAAGCAGGTTCCCGGCAATATGGTCCCATGCTTCATCTCCCGGATAGAAAAAATTGAAGGAAATAATAAACAAAGGTGCTGCCACCAACAGGGCGAAGACAAAAACTCCGGCTTTCCAGGGATTTAGAATGTATTGCCAAACCATTATTATGGAACTTATTGCAGTGTTCATCCCCTCGCAAGTTTATTTCCAGCCCGCCTCATCAAAAAGCTTTGTAGCCTTTGAAAGGTGCAGGGTTAACTGATCAAGAGGAATGGTATCCGGCCTGAATTCGCCCCACTGCCTCTGCAGTTTGGTCCATGGGGTTTTGCTGTTTACAGGATATTCATGGTTAGCTTCGGCAAACAACTGCTGTGAGTCGTTGCGAAGGAAAAAAGAGATCAGTTTCTCCGCATTTTCTTTGTT
>JAGYLT010000347.1 GCA_018400545.1 Bacteroidales bacterium | reverse complement strand
CTAAGTGGTTGGTGGGCTCGTCGAGCAGGAGAATATCCGGTTCCTGGAGCAGCAGCCGGCAGAGTGCTACCCTGCGCCGCTCTCCACCCGAAAGATTTTCAACGGGTGTTTCGCCCTCGGGGCATCGCAGGGCATCCATGGCCCGCTCCAGCTTGGAGTCCAGCTCCCAGCCCTCTTTCTGGTCGATCAGCTCGGTGAGTTTTCCCTGCCTCTCGATGAGGTTGTTCATCTCGTCATCACTCATGGGTTCAGCAAATTTCATATTGATCGCTTCATATTCCTTCATTAAATCCACCACTTCCTGAACACCTTCCTCCACAATTTCCTTCACGGTTTTGGAGTCATCCAACGCTGGTTCCTGTTCTAGGTAACCAACTTCATAACCCGGTGAAAAGGCAACCTCACCCTGGTAGGATTTTTCCTTGCCGGCAATGATATTCAGCAGTGTTGACTTCCCGGAGCCGTTTAAACCGATGATACCGATTTTGGCACCATAAAAGAAGGACAGGTAAATATCTTTTAAAACCTGTTTGTTGGGCGGATGGATTTTACCAACCCCCACCATCGAAAAAATAATCTTCTTATCGTCTGACATACAATGTATTTAATGCTTTATTAAAAATGTGTTGTGATTTATGCGTAATTCTTTGAACGTTCAGGCTACCTAATCTCAATCCGCAATCCATTCTGGATGGAGAAATCATATTTTTTTACATCAGTAATTGGTATATTGTTGTAGCGCAGGCTGATTTCGGTGATGAAATGAAGCGATTTGGCAATCGCTACCTCAAAACCTACATCGGAGGCGATGCGGTAGTTGCTTAAGTTGTTGAATGCAGGCTGAAAATAAACCACGCCGGTGAGGTTTAGCTTGTCTTTTATGAGCCAGTCCACGCTGATAAAATTTGTGGAGCGCCATAAATATTTACTGACCTTTCCATTATCCACCGCATATTCCTCGGTTTCATACATCAATCCTGCACTGGCATTAATGTCCAGTGTTTTCGCACTATCGCCCTTCGATACAAGCTCAACAACCCTGTATTTTATTCCTGTTCCTGCCAGGTTTCTTGAATTCAGGTCGATGAATTCGTCGTACTGGCGTTGCAGGAATACCTCCCATGTGGTGCGATTTGCTACTTGTGTTATCCCTCTCCAATGAACAAAGCCCTGGTTTTCAACCTTCTCGCTGGCTGTATTTTTAAATTCAAAATTTCCAATAATGAACGTATCGAATTTCTTACCATTATAATCCAGCCTGCCTGTTCCCCGATAAGCAGTGTATTCTGTATTTCCGGCCTTTGCTGTAAAAGTTGCACTGAGGTTAAAGATAAACCCGGTACCCTCGCTGAGATATTTCCTGTATTTTTCGGTATTGATCTGGCCTTCAGCTATATTTGGGCATAACAATACCAGGGTAACGATCACAGCAAGAAAGGGCTTATAAATTTTTAACATAACCGGGGAGATTCTGCTACGATTCGTTGGAACGTATAGAAATCGCGAAAAACAGTAGCATACCGCCAAAGATCACCGCCAGTATTCCGATGATTCTCGTGAGCACCATGATGGTACCGAATGGACTGGCAAACAGCAGCAACCCAAAGAGCAGAGTAATAAGGCCGTTGATCACCATCAGGCTTTTGTAGCTGCCGGCTTCCATCATGCGCAAGGCGATAAACAGTTGAACAGCTCCGATGACGAGAGCCCAGATACCGATAATGATCCCAAAAATGTTAAGACTCAGGCGTGTGTTGAACACGATGATGATACCGATGACAATGCTTACAATCGAACTTATCAGCGAAGAAATATATGGCTTTTCCTTTTGCATATTCTGTATGGCGAGCCATAAACCTCCGCCGCCACCCAATAGCAGCAGGATGCCAAAATAAAGTGCAACGGTTTTGATGGTGGCCTGGGGCAGAAAAATGGCCAGCCCGCCAAAGATCAAGGCAATGATACCGTTGATGAGCAGGCTGAGGCTGTAATGTCTTATTTTGCTTTTCATATGTTTTAAGTGTTTAGTTATTAATACTTTTCCTGATTTCAGGTATTATTTTCATGGCTTCATCATAGCCAAGCCGAAACAGCTTTTCATCGTCCTTCTTATTAAACGCACTGAATTTAAAAACTTCCTGTGGTTCGATGACAAAATTACAAATTTCGAGGCTCTTCGATGCTTTTTCCCAAAACGAAAGTGTGGCAGAGCGGTCGAACACACCTTTCCACGTGTCAAGACTTTCGGGGTTTTGTATCGGGCCATGGCTGTGTACGTAATTCCCGATTAAAACATCCACCATTGGCCTGATGGATTCTGCCGGCACATTATTGAGGATGCCTCCGTCCAGATGCTTTTCCCCATTTATCTCTTGTGGTTCGAAAATCAGTGGCACAGATGCCGAGGCCAGCACTGGTTTCACGCAGTCGCCCTTGCTGAAAATATCCAGCCTTCCCTGGTGCAGGTTGGTGGTAGCCACATACAGTTTTTTGTGCAAATCTTCGAAATTTTTATGCGGGATATATTTATCAATCAGGCCTTTGAGGTAGTTGAGATTGCTCAGCCCTTTTTTACCGAGAGCAGGGGTAAAAATCCTGATCATGGTGCTTTTTTTTGAGATTTCCAGGATTTCGGCGGGCGGGATGCCGGCAGCATAAAACAACCCGATGATGGCGCCAATGCTCGCTCCTGAAATGTACTCCGGCGAAATACCGTTTTCTTCCAGCGCATGCAGCACCCCAATCTGGCACAATCCGCGTACGCCCCCGCCACATAAAACTATTCCGGTTTTTTTGGACATGATTTTGATTTTTTAATTTTCCGTTTACAAACGTAATCAATCCATTTCGATATAATTTAAATATAATCCGGGTTTAATTTGTTGCAGAGATTAAGCACTTATCATATCATAGTTACCTTGCGCCTCTCCGCCTTTTTGGTTATTAGATTTGGAGGTATGAGCGGGAAGCATTTTTTCCTATTCCTGAGAAAATGAAACCGCAGAGACGCGAAGGCGCAAAGGAAGCATCGCATTAAA